>JBEKLF010000077.1:0-31758 GCA_050010335.1 Terriglobia bacterium | reverse complement strand
ATCTCTTCGACGCCCACCAAACTTCTTTCAATCGCCCAACCCACCAAACTACAAGCCCTTGCCCTCCATCGTCCTCCAAGGCCTGCTACCCGCTCTGCTCCCCTATCGACGGATTGGGGTACAACCGACGAAGTCGTCATGACATAATATCAGGACATAACATCAAGATCGAAATTGGTAGCCGTCGTGTCACAGCGGTAGCCGGGGGGAGGCCATAAGCGTGCGATCAGACGGGGAATGTTGAGCTGCCAGAACCAAACCGTTGGCCATGAGCCAACACAGGCAGATATCCCGACAAGGTTCCGGCCTGAGTTCGGGCGTGATTGACAGGAGCGAAAGGGAAGAAACTCCTATACTAATTTGAGAAGGGCAAGCCATTACACTGAGGGTACTGAAGATGGGACGCAAAGGCCAAGTGAACCGTACCTATATGCGGGGCGGACGCACCCACCGTGACATATGCCTTCACCATTACTCCAGGTCGCTAACGCAGTGATTAATGCTTGTTAAGATTAGCCTTGGCTCCCGGGTTGGCGTCCGCGTTGGCATAACAACCAGATCCGATGATATGAGAAACCTCCCAAGCCCGCTGTCGCCTTAATATGGATTGCGCGATCGACGAGCGCAGCTCTTGTGCTAAAATGTCGCGATTCCTGAGTCGTCGTCTAACTTACAGAAAATAAATGAGTTAACAGCATACTGGGGTCCGGTGAGCGGTTGGATTCAAGGTTGGAAACGATTGGTTCTTGTATAGTCAAGGAGGTTTATTCACTCGAATATTATGCAAGTGCTGTAATATCAGTATATTATGGAGGTATGTGGTTATTGAAGTCAGCTCCTTGGTGCGCCGCAGCGAGCCCATATGCGGCACCAGCCAATGATCGGGATGTTTCACGTGAAACAATGTGGGGCAGAAGACGAGTCATGGCGACCTCCACTGCGGAACCGCTGAGACGCAGAGAAAGGGCCTTTGTGTTTAGACCTCTACACCCCCGCCCCTCTCCTCCGGAAATGCGCCGAGTTTCTGCTCGGGGCTCCTGCAACCTCCGACTCATTGGCGCGGTTTCTATGCTTCGAGGGTCGTGAAGCAACATGCTCGACTGGGGGGGGGGGAAAGAAACTCAGACCTGGGCTTCATGACTCCTGAGGACAAACGTTTCACGTGAAACATACCCGTCCCCCCACGCGGCTTCGAGCCGTTCTCACCTTGCACCCCGGCGAGGAACTCTCTACAATCCCCTCTGTGATCGATGAAACGCGCCTTCGACAACTTCTCGAACCGTTTCGCCTCGACCTCTCGTCCGGCCAGGCGGCGCAAACCCTCGTCTACCTTCACCTGCTTCTCCGCTGGAACGAGAAGATCAATCTGACCGCGATCCGCGATCCGGAAGACTGTGTGACGCGCCATTTCGGCGAGAGCCTCCTTCTCGTCCGGTACGTTCAACTTTACGGCGATCTGCTCGACATTGGCAGTGGCGCCGGCTTCCCAGGCTTGGCCTTGAAGATCGCCTTTCCGGATGTCGCCGTCACGCTGCTCGAGCCCGTCGCAAAGAAAAGAGCCTTCTTAAAGGAAGCCGCCCGCGTATGTGATTTCCGGCAAGTCACGGCCCAGGGCGATCGTTTGGAAGACTTCGTTCGTGCCCACCGTGCGCGGACGTTCGATTTTGCCACCATGCGGGCCGTCGGGAATCTGGATGTGCTCATCCCACTGGCGGCGCAGTGCCTTAAACCTAACGGCGACCTCCTGTTATGGCTGACCCACGACCAAGTTGCCGCCCTGGCCGATATCGATTGCGGCCTCGCGTGGAGCGAGCCGTTGCCCATCCCCCTAAGCCGTGCCGGTGTAATTTTGAGGGGGGTTAAGCAGGGATAACGAGGAATGTTATGATACTCAGGGATTCTCAAAGTATGTTCATTTATACGAAGAGGTGGCGGCCCTGAGCACTGACTTACCTGTACTGAAACGCGCGCTGCGGCTTCCGGTGATGTTCCGCGCATTGCGGCACCGAAACTACCGGCTATTCTTCTGCGGCCAGATTATCTCGTTGATTGGCACGTGGATGCAGTCCATTGCGCAGGCGTGGCTCGTCTATCGCCTCACCAAATCGCCGCTGCTGCTAGGGTTGGTGGGATTCTCGGGACAGATTCCCGTGCTTCTTTTCGCCCCCTTGGGGGGATTGTTTGCCGACCGTCACAGCCGGCAGCGCATCGTCATAGCTACGCAAACCGCTTCAATGTTGCTCGCATTTATACTTGCGGGGCTAACATTGCTCGAACACATCCAAGTGTGGGAACTCCTCCTCTTGGCCGCTCTGCTGGGTGTGGCGAATGCGTTCGATATCCCCGCGCGCCAGGCGTTTATCATTGAAATGGTCGTTCCGGAAGACCTCATCAATGCCATCGCACTGAATTCCGCCATGTTTAATGGAGCACGCATTCTGGGGCCTGCGGTCGCCGGCATCACGGTGGCAGCCATCGGCGAAGGCTGGTGTTTCTTCTGTAACGGCGTCAGTTACATTGCGGTCATCATCGGCCTGCTTCTGATGACTATCACCCCGCGCGAGCGATCGGCCCGAACGGTTTCGGGCCTTGAGAGTGTCCTGGAAGGATTTCGCTTCGTGAAGCACACCGGGCCCATCCTCGCACTTCTGCTCTTGCTCGGCCTGGTAAGCTTGACCGGAATGCCTTACGCCGTACTGATGCCTATTTTCGCCGACAAGATCCTGCATTCGGACGCCCGCGGCCTGGGTTTGTTGATGGGTTCCACAGGAGTGGGCGCGTTGGCCGCAACCCTGGTGATGGCCGCGCGGCGGGAGGTGCGCGGTCTGGGGCGATGGATCCTCTACGCCTCCGCCGGTTTTGGCTTGAGTCTGATCCTGTTTTCATTCTCGCGCTCACTGCCCCTCTCCGTCGTCCTGCTTCTGCCGGCGGGGTTTTGCATGCTGATCCAGATGGCGAGTTCCAACACGCTTATTCAAACCATGGTGCCCGACGACCTGCGCGGTCGCGTGATGTCCGTCTACTCGATGATGTTTATGGGAATGGCCCCGTTTGGCGCATTGCTGGCCGGGGCCATCGCCCACGGCTTCGGCGCGCCCATAACCGTGGCGTTGGGAGGCGCTGTCTGCATATCTGGATCGCTAGTGTTTGGATCGAAATGGCCCGCCTTGCGCAGCGAAGCGCGTCAGCTTATCGTGGCCCAGGGAATGAGGAGCGGCGAACCTCCGGAAGAAATGAACGGCCAAATGGACGCCCTCGACAACCGCAAACCCGGGTAGTGGTGTCCTGTGGCATGGCCAGCTTGGCGAGGGTCTGACACAGCCGGGGTGCCCTCGCCGCTACAATCCGAATCTGCGAGCATTTTCTCCGGAACTTTTCACGCCTTCGCGACATTACCGGAGAGAAAGGCATTGGATGATTCGCCGACGGGTATTTGACCGGTGGCGTCGGATGGCGGCGAGCGACGTCGCGTGATGATCAAATCAACCCATTGCGATGTGGTTAAATCGCTCAATTTCCGCGTGGCTGGCCCATGCTGACTGACGAACAGTTGATGTTGGATTTCCAGCGCGGTTCGAAAGAAGCCTTTACCGAACTCTTCGTGCGTTACCGCGAGCCCATTTTCGGCTATTTCCGCCGCAGACTGGCGGACGCCGCGCGCGCGGAAGAGCTGGCACAGGAGACTTTCCTGGCGGTTTTGCGAGCGGTCGCGCGCTATGAGCCGCGGGCTTTGTTCCGAACCTATCTTTACGGTATTGCGCTTCTTCAACTCGCGGGAGAGCGCCGCCGGTGCGCGCACCACGAAACAAACTCGGCGCCCATCCCTGCCGATCCGCCCGCCCCCGGCGACACGGAGGCGGGCGTCACTCTCCGGCAGGCTCTGGAAAAGCTCGCGCCGGATGAGCGCGAAGTCCTAATGCTGCGCGAGTACGAGCAGTTAAGCTACGCAGAGATTGCCGCCCTCCAGCGCGTGCCCATCAACACGGTGCGCTCGCGGCTGTTTCGCGCACGGCTGGCTCTCAAGGAACTGCTGGTGAGCCCGCGGGCGGAGAAGCGCGCGAGGTAGACACGGCGCGGCTCCAAAGGTAGCTTCCGTTATGAAGCTACGTGTAGAGACATAACATGAGGGAGCACCGGCTAGCGGATCAAGGGATGTAGAGGCGGCTTCGTGCGGCCGCTCGGTCCGTCGGCTGACGGATTACCTCAGCGCCACAACATCCCATGGACCCGCTCCCAAGGAAAATGTCATGGCCAATTCCCTGCATGCGATCGAGCAAGAAGAATTGATGGCGTACCTCGACGGCGAGCTTCCCGCCGACCGCGCCGCGCACGTGGCTGCGCACCTCGAACAATGTGCCGACTGCCGCGCGTGGGTGACGGAATCCCGCGTGCTCGCCGAGCGGCTTACCGAGTGGCAAGTGGAAGCAGCTCCGCCGAGCCTTAATGAACACGTTGCCGCCGCAATCTCCTTGGGCGAGCTCAACCCGCGGGCTACCGTGATCCCGCTCCTCTCTCAGCCGCCACCGAAGATCTTCGGCCTGCCGCGGTGGGTGTGGGGCACGGCGGGTGCGCTGTGCGTGTTTCTGTTGATCGCCGCCGTTGCGATTCCGAACTTGCTTCGCTCCGGGAGGCCTGCATACCACTCCACGGCATCTTTCCAAGTGATGGAACAGCCCGTGGCGCCTACCGTGCCAGCGACAGCACCCGGTGCCGGCGACAGCATCAGCCCTTCAAGGGAGATAACATTAGGCAAAGCTGCTGGCGGAGGGGGAGGCGGCGGCGAAGAAAGCCCACCCATCAGCGGCCCCATGATCGTCCGCACGGCCTCGCTGACTCTCCTGACCAAGGACTTTGACAAGACCCGTGCCGCGCTCGAAGAGGTGGTCCGCCGCCACCGCGGTTACAGCGCGCAGCTCACGGTGGGTAGCGGATCCGGCAGCGCCCACACTCTTTCCGCCACGTTCCGCGTGCCCGCCGACCAGCTTGATGCGGCGATTGCCGAAATCAAGCAACTCGCGCACGTCGAGCAGGAATCTCAGGGCGGAGAAGAAGTCACTGCGCAGTATGTAGACCTCGCCGCACGCCTCTCCAACGCCCGCCGCACCGAGCAGCAGCTCCTCGACTTGCTCGAGAGACGCACGGGCAAGCTCTCCGACGTTCTGGAGGTCGAGCAGGAACTGGCCCGCGTGCGCGAACAAATTGAGCGCATGGAAGCGGAAATCAAAAACTTGCAGAACCGCGTGACCTTTTCCACTTTGCAGGTGGAATTACGCGAGGAATACAAGGAACATCTCGATATCACGCCCTCCCTCGGCGGACGCCTGTGGAACGCTGTAGTGGAGGGGTTCCGCACGGCGGCCGAAAGCGTGGTGGCCCTGGTGCTCTTCCTCTTAAACGTGGGGCCATTCCTGTTGCTCTGGGCGCTGATCCTGTTCTGGCCCGCGCGGTATGTATGGCGCCGGGTACGCGCGGCGAGAGTACAGAAATAGAGTTGCTCCCGCCGGCGGCGCCCCTGGCAATCGGTCGACGGCAGACAAGGACGTCCATTATAATGAAGCTGCTGCTGTTTCACTCCACCGTCACGCTCTTAGCGAGGTTGCGGGGCTTATCGACGTCGCGGCCGAGCAGGACTCCGCAATAATAGGCAAACAGTTGGAGAGGCACGACGGTCAGCAGCGGCGCCACGGCTTCGTGCGTTCGCGGAATGTAAACGACGTCATCCACCAGATTACCGAGCTTGGTGTTGCCTTCGGTTGTGATGGCAATAATCTTGCCCTCGCGAGCGCGAATCTCCTGCATATTCGAAACCACCCGCTCGTACGAGCCGTCTTCGAGCGCCAAGGCCAGGGTGGGAAACTTGGGGTCAATCAACGCGATGGGCCCGTGCTTCATCTCGCCCGCGGCATACCCCTCCGAGTGAATGTAAGCGATTTCCTTGAGCTTCAGCGCGCCTTCCAGCGCGATGGGGTACTGAAACTTGCGCCCGACGAATAGGAAATGGTCGGCAGAGCAATATTTATCCGCCAGTTCCCGCACTTTCCCAGCCTGCTTCAGGATTTCGCGGATCTGCTCCGGCACCCTTTCCAGCGCACGGATGATTTCATGGCCTTCTTCGTACGAAAGATCGCGGCTGCGCCCGATGAGCAGCGCCATAAGGGTAAGGATGGTGAGCTGCGAAGTAAAAGATTTGGTGGAGGCCACCCCCACCTCGATACCCGCGTGGGAATAAACTCCGGCATGGGTCTCGCGCGCAATGGTGCTGCCCACCACGTTCACCAGCCCCAGCACGAGCGCGCCTTTGCGTTTGGCCTCGCGCAGGGCCGCGAGGGTGTCGGCGGTTTCTCCCGACTGGCTGATGGCCAGCACTACCGTCCCCGGACGGATGTTCAGCTTGCGGTAGCGGAATTCGGACGCGAGCTCAGTTTCCACGGTCAGGTCGGTGAGGGTCTCGAAAACGTAGCGCCCAAAGAGGCCCGCGTAAAAACTGGTGCCACAGCTCACAATAATCAAGTGGCGGGCTTGCAGCAGGCGTTCCTGCACGGACTCGAGTCCCCCCAGCTTCGCAACGGCTTCCGAGTGATTCACCCGGCCGCGCAAGGCGTTCTCCACGGATTCCGGCTGCTCGAAGATTTCTTTCAGCATGTAATGCGGGAACGAGCCGCGGTCCATGGATTCGATATTCCAATCCAGGCTGGTGGTGCCGCGGCTTACGGAACGGTTGTCGAGGGTGGTGATGGAGAATTTCCCCGGTTCCAGACACGCCACCTCGTTGTCCTCCAGGAAAACCACCTGGTCGGTGTGTTGGGCAAGCGCGGAGGCGTCCGAAGCCGCGAGGGAGGCCTTTTGACCAATGCCGAGAATGATCGGGCTGCCGCGCCGCGCCACCACAATCAAATCACGGTGATCGACGTGCATCACGGCGATGCCGAAGGTCCCTTGCACTTGCAACAGGGCCTTTTGCACGGCAGCCTGGAGGTTGCCCTGGTAGTTGGCCTCAATGAGATGACTGAGCACCTCCGTGTCGGTCTCGGACCGGAATTGGTGACCCGCTTCCAGCAGGTGTTTTTTCAGCAGCAGGTAGTTCTCAATAATGCCATTGTGGACCAGGTAGAGTTTGCCGCCGCAATCCGCGTGCGGGTGAGCATTCACCTCGCTGGGCTTGCCGTGTGTGGCCCAGCGCGTGTGGGCGATTCCCGCCACACCCTCGGGAGCGGAGTTCCACACCTGGCGTTCGAGTTCGGCGACCTTGCCCACGGCCCGGGCAAGATAGCCCGAGCCATTCACAATGAAAATGCCGCTGGAATCGTAGCCGCGGTACTCCAGCCGCTTCAGTCCCTCAATCAGGATTTCCTTGGCCGGATGATCTCCCGTGTATGCCACGATTCCACACATCGGTTGCTCCTTATGCTCCATAGCTGGAAGAACCAGCCAGCGATTTCCCGAGCTATTCCCGGATGAGTGCGGTGAGTTCTCTGGCGCGTCGGATGACTTCGGTTCGGTCCATGTCGCGGAATTTTTGAGGAAGGAGCTTCTTACTCGTGCATTCCAGGACCGCGACAAGGTTTTGCAGCTCGATCTCCGTAGGGTAGGAGGGTGGGATGAAATCTTCGAGGGCCGACTTGAGGTCGTCCGCATCCCCCGCCGCTTCATTCTCGAGGGCCCTCTTCATACGCGCGCGAATCAACACGGCTTCGATGTCGGCGCCGGAAAGCTGCGCTCCGTGCTCCAGGAAAAGTTTGTCGGCCTCGGGCGAACTCAACTGCGTTCCGGTTTTCCTCTGCATGGCCCGCAGCATGGCCAACCGTTCTTCATCGGTCTCGGGGTAAAAGAGGGCGATGTGTTCCTCGGCGCGGCCCTGGCGCTTCAGGTCCACGGGCAGCAGGTCAGGCCGGCAGGTTAGCAGAAACCAGATCACCTTCCCGCGCAGTTCCGTGTTCCCCATAAATTGCGCAATCTGGGCAAAGACCCGGTTGGAAACCCCACTGTCGCCTGAACTGGCGCGATTGCCGAGCTGGGCATCAGCTTCATCCACGATGACGGCGATGGGGCTCATCACTTTCAGGAGATTCAACACGCGCTCGAGATTGCCTTCCGTGACGCCTTGCCACATGCTGCGGAAGTTCTTGAGCATCACAGCGGGAATACCCACTTCCCCGGCAAAGCAGGTGGTCAGGAATGTCTTGCCCGTGCCCACCGGTCCGCAAATGACGTAGCCCATCGGCAACACTTCTGTTTTGCCCGCGCGAATAGCCGCAGAAGCGTCCTGGAGTTTCTTCTTGGCTTGGTCGCTCCCCGCCACCATGGATAGGTCGAATCGGCTCTCCACGAATTCCAGCAGGCCCCCGGATTCCGCCTCGATCAAATCCTTCTTTCGGCGCGCCAGGAACTTCTGGGTTAGAGGCTGGCGGTTTTGGACAGCCTGAGATGTCAGGGTCTGGAGTTGCACGCGCTTCAGCCCCGCGCCCAGCTTAGCCAAAATCGGCGCGGTAACGTCGGAACCCTCCGGCAGGGGGGTGTTGGCCAACTGCTGCTGGACAAACTCCAACCGCTCCTGCTCATCGGGCATGGGGATGGCAATTGATGCCACGCCCGGATGCTGCACAATCCCGGGATTGAGTTCAATCTGGTTTTCGGCAATCAAGCAGATGGTGACGTCGGCGCGTTGAAAAACCGGGCTGTTGGCCCAGCGCTTCAAGATCACCAGCGCATTACGATCGTCGGCTGACATGCCGGAAACATCCCCGGCGGGGGCGATGGTCTCGGCGAAATCGATGGCGAGGGCGATCCTCTTGCCGTCGGCGATGCGCAGGCGCAGGTAGTTATCCAGCAGGTTCAGCACTCCATCGGGATTGCGCGGGAGCGCCGCGGCGTAGTTGGTGCCGTGAAAGCTGTCGTAGCCCGTCATGGCACGGCTGAAATCGGCCTGCATGGCGGGATTGGCAAACGTCAGCCCACCGCCCCGGTCGTAGGACATGATCAGGTCGCGTTGCCCGAATAGGGCTTCATTCAGAAAGCGCGTGAGGGGAAGGAACTCCGTCGCGCCGCCACGCCGGAACGGCACCACATCGCGAACGTTGCCGTAGAGGACGAACAGGGCAATTGTTCGTGAATAATACTTTTCGGAAAGCTGCCGCGCCCAGGCGGGGAGCGAGTCCACTTGCGGGTTGCCGGAAGGTGGCATGGCCATGCTTCAGTTCCTCACTCGCGGGCGCGTGGCGGACGATACGCCGGGGTCGGTCGAATCGGTGGGCAGGGGGCCAAGCGTATCGCCCATTTCCGGCGAGGCCATCTCGAAGACGGCCTCGACTTCACGCACAGTTTCTTCCGTCTGTTCCACGTCGCGCACGAGGTTCTCCAGTTGGTCGCTGACCTGTTGCGGGTCACGCATGGTGACCGACTGGTCGCGGATGAGTTCCAGAACATCTTCAATCGCCGCGCACTGTGCCTCCACCACTTTCTGGTTTTCGCCCACCTTGCCGTATTTCTCCAGCCGTTTGGTCAGGATCTCGATACGCCGCCGATTGATCTCCTGCACCTTGGGGGGATCCGACTCGATGGAATGTTGCAATTTCTCCAGGTCGCGCTTGATCAGATTGGGGTCGGTGGTCCGCAGGTACTCGATATGCTGGAAGCCCGCGAAGAGCAATCGCAGGTAGGCTTGGAGCAGGCCGTCGAGCCTCTGCTGCATCTGCTCCAAAAACATCTGGGAAGTGGACGATAAGCGGCTGTAATTGGCCCGGATGGCGGCGCACATCGAGTTAAGGTTGGCGTAGCTCTTGCGCATGTCCGCGGGCAGGTCGTTGAACATGGCGCTGAGCTTTATGTCGTGCCGGCGCTTTTCCTCGGCATACTTCCAGGAGCGGACCAGCCGCCGGAAAGCGCTGCTTTGGGGGACGAGGCTCAAATAGATTAATTCCAGCCCGGCTGCCAGAACCAGCGGCATGCCCGTACCGGATATCAAGGCGAAAAGGGCGGCCCCTCCCAGGCCAATCCAGTTGTACTGCCACTTGAGCGCTTCTTTGACGAAGTTGACTTGGTCGAGACCGAGCTCTTCGGCGCCGCGCTGGACGGCGCCTCGCAACAAGGAGGTTGGTTTCTCAGGGCTACCCTGAAGGGGAGAGTTTTCCTCAGCCATCAAACACCCACTCGCACCTGGCCGCGCCCTGGGGCTCGTCGCAAGCAGGCCAGAACGTAGTCCTGGAGCTCATGGAATTCCTGCTTCTGCTTAACGGCAGGATCGCGCGGGCGACCGAACGGGACCGGGACATCCTCTACTATAGTACCCGGTCGGGCGCTGAGAATAAAGATGCGGTCGGCAAGGTATACCGCCTCCTCCACGTCGTGGGTGACAAATAACACCGTACAAGCGGTCTCGTCCCAGACGCGCAGCAGCAAGAGTTGCATGTCGGTGCGGGTCTGGGCGTCCAGCGCGCCGAAGGGTTCGTCCATCAAGATCACTTCCGGCCTGACCGCCAGGGTGCGGGCAATGGCCACGCGTTGTTGCATCCCTCCTGAAAGAGTGTCCGGATACACTTTCTCGAAGCCGGCGAGGCCGACGGCCTCGACCAGGCGAGCGACGGTCTTGGCCCGCTCTTCCGCGGGAACGCCGTTGATCTTCATGCCATAGGCGATGTTGTCCCCGACGGTCAGCCAGGGGAAGGACGTATATTTCTGGAAGACCATGCCGCGGTCGCGCCCCGGCCCTTCGACCTGCTTCCCATTCACCATAATCTGGCCGCTATCAGGACGGTCCAGACCGGCGATCATTCTCAATAGGGTCGACTTTCCACAGCCCGAGGGGCCCAGCAAGACGCGGAATTCGCCGATGTCCCGGCCTTCGGGTGAAAAGGCGTCTTCCACTTCGAGGCTCACGTCATGTATGGCCTCGATTCTCTCGCCACGCGGGCTGGCAAAGGAGCGGTTGACGTTCTGAAGGCTGACTTTGATCTTATTGGGCATGGACCTTCTTGACTTTCGCTGGGACGCTTGCCCCCACCGCCGCAGCGGGCCCGCTCGCCATGTGCGAAACCTGGTGCCACGGGAACAAGCGATGCTCTAGAAACGTCAACAGCAATCGGAATAGGAAAGCAGCGAAGCCGATGGCGATGATGCCCGCGTAGACCCTCTCAAAGTCCAGGACCTTGCGCGCGGCCTCCACCATGTACCCCACGCCTCTGCGGGCATTGACCATTTCCGCCAGAATGACGTAAGTCCAACCGATGTCATACAGAATCCGAAAGGAACTGAAGACGCCTGGAAAGGAGGCCCGGAACATCAGCCATAAAACCTGGTGGCGTTTGGCGCCCAGCGTGTAGGCCGTCTCGAGCAGACTGTTATCGACCTTGTCGACCTCTTCCACCACCACAGCCAGTAAGTAGAAGAACATGCCGAACCAGAGGAAGGCCACTTTCATGGTTTCTTCCATGCCAAACAAGGCGATGAAGGCCGGCAGGAAGGCGGTGATGGGCATGGCGCGCATCGGGGCCGCCACGGGATTGATCAGATCGTGGAGCCACCGGAAGCTCGCCATCAGCAGCCCCAGGGGAATCGCAATGCATGCGCACCAGAAGAAGGCCTGGGCAATCCTCCACCAACTTTGCATGACATTGCCGAGCAGATTGTATTCTTGCCATAGGCGGCCGAAGGCGCTCACAACCCCCATCGGCCGGGGAAGCGTGAAGGGCGGCAGGATATCCCAGTGAGTCAGAGCAAACCAGGCAGCAATGATAATGCCCCAGCTCACAAAAGAAAGGGCCAGCCGCGTGCGCGGTGTGACTTCCTTGCGGATTTCGAACAGATTCGCCATCGGCGTTTCGCAGGGGCGCGTTATGCCGCCGGGTTAGGGTAAACCTTAATATCCGTGCGGCGATTTTTCTCGCGGCCCTCGGCGGTGTCGTTCGTGTCGATGGGCCGGTCCGGGCCATTCCCCACGGTGCGCATGCGGGACGCGGGATAGCCGTACTTCTGCATCAAGTACTGTCTTACGGCATCGGCGCGGTCCTTTGAAAGCTGCATGTTGAGAGCCCTCGAACCGGTCGAGTCGGTGTTGCCTTCAATGTCCACCACGGTGTTTTCGTAGGCCCGCATGAAGCTGGCGATTTCATCCACCACCGCGCGCGAATCCACGCTCATGTTCGCCGAGTTCGAGTCAAAGTATATGGAGCGGTGTTGCGTGGCGATGGGCGTGGCTCCCTTGGCGGGCGTCTTATACTCGATGGGAGCCTCTGTGGAAGTGGTGGGGTATTTGCCGCTCAAGGCAGCAATGTAGCGGCGGTCTACCGTCGACTCGGGGTCCGCGATATGCTTAATCAGCCGTTCCTGGCGATACATCTCCTGGGCCATCTTGAAAATGTTGGTGTAGTCGGCTTCCGATCCCGGGGTTCCGAAGAAGGATACGTTATCGGCGTAATCGGCCAACTTCACGCCGCCCAGCATCGTCTTGGCAAGGTCGGTGGGAATGTTGAAGTCTTTGACGGTTCCGATCAGGGTATAAGCACGCGCGGGCTGTTCGTTAATGAACGCCACTCCTTGCAGCCAGCCATCGGCGAACTTAATCACCGTCTGCGGATTTGCGGCAGCGAACCGATCACTCACGACCAGAATATCGGCAATCAATCGGTTGGCCACGCGGGTGTCATAAATCTTCTTGGCTCCGGGACGCTTCGCCACGGCGTCGCTCATGTCAGGATCCCAGGCGACGGCGGCATCCACCTTCTGTTGAGCAAAGAGCGTGGCAGGCTCGATACCGTCCTTGGTGTGGACGGCCTTGGCGAAAATCTCATTGCGTTGTTCAGTCCCCAGGCCAGAGCTTGCCAGCCCGTTCCAGAGGAGGAAATGCGAGGGGGTATAAGGAGCAAAAGCCACTGTCTTGCCGGCCAGGTCCTCCAGGCTGTTGATGCCCTGGCGGCCGATCAGGCCGTCAGCCCCGCGCGACCAATCCACCATGTAGAAGGCGTGAGATCCAAAACCCTTCTCCTGAAACTGGGCATAGTCCTTGGCCCAGACGTCATCGGTGGTCAGCATCATATCGACGTTGTTGGTGGCGAGCGCCGTCGAGCCCTCCGTCCAATCGTCGATAATCTTGAACGTGACCTTGAGGCCCAATTTGTCGTAGATCGAGCCCTGGGCGGTGTCCAGCCCGCCGTTGGCCACCAGGCCGCCTGCGCAGCCGACCCAGATATTGACGCGGACCCGCACTTCGTTGGTCGCCGAAGCTTCTGCTGTGGGAGGCGGCAAGGGCTTCGTAGTGTCCACGACTCCGCCCGCCGAACTCCCGGAACGAGACCCCAGGAACTTATGCAAGTCGAGGAAGCCATACCTGTTCAGGCTGTAGCCGACCAGCCCCAGGCCGATTAAGAAAATAAGAATCCATCCGCCCTTCTCGATTTTGACTGCCATGAATTGCCTCCGGGTCTTTCCACGTCAACGACTGCAAGTCACAAGTAACGGCGAGTTTACCTCGCCATGAGGCGGCGTAAAGCCCCCTCTACATCGTTCCTCCCTATTTGGCGATAGAGGATACGAGTTTCCTGTCCACGCTGCCCTCAGGATCGGAAGCAGCGCCCTTAATCACTCCCTCTTCGCGGTACATTTCCTGAGCCGTTTTGAAAATGCGAACGTAGTCCGAGGGCGCGCCGGGAGCGCCGAAGAACGCCTTGTGATCACCGGGGTCAGCGAGCTTAACCCCGCCGAGCATGGTCTTGGCCAGGTCAGTGGGAATATTAAAGTCCTTGATGTTGCCGATCAGAGTGTAGGCGCGCGCCGGCTGGTCATTGATAAATCGCACCCCTTCCAGCCAGCCTTCCGCAAATTTGGTCACGGTCTGCGGGTTGCGGGCGGCAAATCGGTCGCTGACCACCAGGATATCGGCGATCAGATTTTTGGCGGTGTGAGTGTCGTAGATCTTGCGGGAGCCGGGCCGCTTCGCGACTGCGTCGCTCATGTCAGGGTCCCAGGCGACGGCGGCATCCACTTTCTGTTGGGCAAAGAGCGTGGCCGGCTCGATGCCATCCTTGGTGTGGATTCCCTGGGAAAATATTTCGCTGCGTTGTGGCGCGCTGAGGCCCGACTCCTTGAGCCCTGTAAACAACAGGAAATGCGAGGGCGTGTAAGGCGCGAACGCCACTTTCTTGCCGACCAGATCCTTCAAGCTGTTGATGCCCGGGGCGGCGATGATGCCGTCGGCCCCACGCGACCAATCCACCAGCAGGAAGGCGTGCGCCCCAAAGCCCCGGGCTTTGAACTGAGCGTAGTCCTTGGCCCAGACGTCCGCGGTGGTCAGCATCACATCGACATTATCGGTAGCCAGGGCTGCCGCGCCGTCCGTCCAATCATCAATAATCTTGAAAGAGACGTTGAGCCCTTTCTGGGCATAAATGGAGCCTGGCGCCGTGTCCAGACCGCCATTCGCCACCAGTCCGCCCACGCAACCCACCCAGATGTTGACGCGGACCCGGACGGTGTTCGCCTCTGCCGCTCGCGCCGCGGGCAAGGCAAAGTCGAGCACCCCCAATGTGAATCCCAAAATGAGAATCCCCGCGAGCTTCTTTCGCCATGTGGACATCTCTCAACCCTCCGATTTCCCCGCCGGGTTCCCCGAAGGGGAACAATGTCATTAGCCGTAGGTGAAACCTACGGATAGTGACCCCTAACAACGAACCGCGTTCCCCGAAGGGGAACAATATCATTAGCCGTTGGCGAAACCTACGGACATGGACGATCCATCAATTAAGTCTGCCGACCCTGAAGGGGTCGAATTTCACTTTGCCCACTTGTCGCATCTTGATATTCAACCCCTCCGGGGTTGGCAAATTGTTGGGGCATCCGTTTACCGTAGGTTTCACCTACGGCTAATAATATTGGGTCCCTTCGGGACCCCATGAGAATGATACTGGGTCCCTTCAGGACCGCGGTAGTTTGTACATTCCCCGTGGGCGGGGGAGCCGCGTTGAAAACTCGCAAGGTTCGCTAATTTGGACACCCGCACGCGGTTCTGGATCTGCTTCAGGCGGTCTTCTGCGCTTCTTTCCCACCAATGGTTTTTTCCGTCGTCGGAGCCGCGGGTTCCGGCGCCACGAGACCCATCTCAACCTTGAATTGCTTTACCAATTCATCGGCGCGCATTTTTTGGGCTTCTTCCTCGATCTTGAACTTCTGCTGGTCTACGTTCCCCAGGGCCATATCCATGCGGGCTTCGTTGACGGCCGTTTGCTCTTCAATCTTGCGAACCATTTCATCGTGGGTCTGGCTGATGCCCGCCACCTCGAATTGCTCCATGGCGTCAGCGACTTTCTTCTGCCATTGACCGCGGTGATAGTCCCGAATGGCATTGAGAGCCTCCTGGGTCTTGCGTTCCTTCTCCCTCAGGAAGGCCTGCTTGACCATCATCGCTTTGTCGAAAGCCGCGCGCGCGGTGGCCAATTGCCCCTGGTTACGTGCCAGGGCGCCGCGGACCTGTTCGAGTTGCATGGCGAAACTTCCGGCCAAGTCGTCGCGATTGCCCTGGATTGCCGCTCTGACCTTCGCCGTCAAATCATTCACGTCGTTCTTGTATTTGGCTTCCTCTTTCTCCAGAAGGGTCACGTTCGCCTTGACCATGGCGATGCTGTCATTCATCCGTGGAACCTGGTCGTTCATATCGCGTATGTTCTGCTCCAGGATGATCTCTGGATTCTCGGCTGCGGATATGAAAAAACCGACGAACGAACGCATCATGCGTGACAGACGTTGCCACATATGGACTCCTCTCTCTCGCTAAGTTCCTTTCGGCTTGGGCGGAGCAGGCGGTTCCGATGGGGGTCCGCTGGTGGTAATGGGGTTTTCGGTTACGAAGTATTGGACCGCGTCGTGAATCTTCTGCTCTTCTTGTTGTTTCTTCAGCCGCCATCCATAGAAGCGCTCTTTCTCCTTGGCGACATCATCGTTGTTTTTCTGAATTCGTGCCTGGTGCTCGGCGGCGATGCGGTCGAGCTCAGCCTGGACTTGGCGGTTCTCCTCGAGCTTTTGGCTTTCGAATTCGTGCAGCGCTTTTTCCTGCACGTGTTCGTAGGTATCCAGAGCGCGATCCCGGCGCACCGCATCCTCGATGACTCCCTGGATCTTTACGCCCGCAGCCTCCAAGGCAAGCAGGATGGAACTGCGCTTCACCGTGGGCGCAAGACTGCGAATGTATTCGCTCTGAAGCATATCGGCAACTTTCAGAATCGTGTATCCGTGGGTGGGATCGACAATCTCCGCGGCATGGTAGATCTCGTCAAACGAGGTGGGGTTGCTCACCGGAGTCGTGAAAGTAGGATTGATGGAAGCCGCCGAGGCGATTTCTGCAACTGTTTGAGCGGCGCTAGGGGGAGCGGCGGGCCCTTTGCCCGGTTCGCGGTTGGCCTCTTCTTCCGCACTGCCTTCCGAGGGGTGATCGACCGAAACTATGAAGTTGTACCATTTCTTTTCCATGAGGGGCTCCGCCGTTCGGAATATGCCGTTGAGATACCGCGAATCTCACATGTTAAGAGTCTCTTGATTGGCCATCATCGCTCTGCAAAGTATGATACTCGCAGCGCAAAGTCAAGCTCGCCGACTAGTGGCCGGACAGCGTGTCAGTTTGATGTGGAGGTGGCCTAAGTGGGGACGTCGAAAAAGGCCACGGTGGGTTTCATCTAGGGCTAGTGATATTCTTCCCCTTCGGGGAACAAATCGGCGCATACATAGAAGTCATTTATGACGGGAGAGATGGTGCGTCACCTCCAAATCGATGGCTCCATACGGCCCCATCCGGAGAGCTTGTTTAAACCTGTCTACGATCGCAGGGGGCTTCGCCTGGCTATTGTTTTAGGCAATGAGGCGCCTTCAGGAATCTGTCCGTACGCAGCAAAGAACCTGTGTCATCATTGTGACATCGGGCTGGGAGAGGGACGTCGATTCGATCCCGCGATGAACCTGGCAAGATTGCGGTGGCTGCAAAAACATTATTCCTCGATCTGGCCAAAGGTGGCACACCTCGTCGTATACAACTCTGGATCGGTCCTGAACCGTCTGGAGTTGGCGCCCGAAACCCTCACGGCCGTCCTCGATTTCGCGCGGTCATTGCCTGAATTGCGACTCGTATCAGTCGAGTCGCGTGAGGCATTCGTGACGGCGGAAACGGTTCGCAGGCTCACCGCGGATTTGGGCGCCGGACGCGAAGTACGGGTGATCATCGGGATCGAATCCGCTGACGACACGATCCGTAACAAATTGCTGCGCAAGCAGATGCCGCGCGTGGCGATCGAACGCGCGGTTCGGGCGATTTCCGCCGTGCGTAGAGTCATAGCCTCTAAGGAGGATAAGGCGGCCCTGCCCGGCGTGGCCGCGAACGTGATTGTCGGAGGGCCGGGCACGACGCGAGAAAGCATCGTGCGGGATGCCGTCGAGACGTCTCTGTACTCCTTAAAGATCGCTCAAGCGTACGGCCTTCCACTTGATTTGAACCTTCACCCGTACTATCCGAGCAAGAGAAGCATCGCGCGGTTCCCCGACCATCCGCGTCCCTCGTTGCCAGCATTAGTCGATGCGGTTTGCTCGGTCGCGGAAAGGGTTGGGAATTACACGCCAGTTTTCGTCGGCCTTGAGGATGAAGGCCATGACCAGGACCCGGAGGGCAAGACGGAGCAGGCGACCCGGCTCGGCCGCGCTGCCGAAGACTTCAACCGGACCGGCCGGCCGGACATGTTTCGGGAGTTGCTCTAATTGAGGCAATGTGCTCTCTCTTACGTCCCGCTTTTTGCCTGGTAACAAGGGGTCTCACGCGCGGGCACACCTGTCCGGATTGCAACTGGAAAGGAATAGTCGGCTGAAAGCAATGAATCTTAAGGGAATTGTCTGCGTTATGCCCGAGCAAGGCATTGGAAGCCAGAACTTCCGATGTCTGCGAGCGGGCAAAAGTCATGACAAAAAGTCATTTTCGGGAGCCCACAGCTCAAAATGTCACTTCGGGCCTTACTTCGGGCTTTCATTACCATTGCTGGGTATTAGCGGGCATTGGCGGTTTGTCCACAATGCCGCGTGGGTGAGACGATGGGGCAGCAATAAATTCGATTGGACCTTGCGGTCATATAGGGTGGGCGTTTCTCGACGACCGGAAAGTGAAAACGGAAATCCCGGTGGTGATCATTCGCCTCCGCCCACGGCAACGGGATCCCTAAGCGTGAAGTCGAGTTTCGTCTCCGCGGGAACTTTGACCTGCTGACCTTTGGTCGAGACCTGCACGGCGGTTCCGGCACCCGCACCGGCTACCGATCCGATTGCCGCCCCCTTGCCGTGCCCGAGGATCCCGCCAATCAGGGCTCCCAGAACGGCGCCCCCTCCTATGGTTTCCGCCGACCGCGTTCCCCGCGAGCCTCCGTGCTGCTCGTAGTAGCCGCTTTTGGTGGGGTAGGAAACGCCATTCATGGTTACAGCCACCAGTTCGAGCTGCAACGAGGACTGGCCGCTGATGCGCCCCGCGGTTTGGGCGTCAACCAGGCGTACCCGGGCGTCGCCACCGCGGGAAGCCACAACATGATCACCCACAACAATCGGTGCATCGAGGGTGGCTGCGAACTCCTCGCCCGACCGGTTGCGGCTGGAATCGATGTTATCAATCATGCGGATGGTTAGAACTGTGCCCGCGGGAATCGTTAGGTGCTCCTGCGGCTTGGGTACCGGCTTTGGCGTCGGCGGTGGAGGCGTGGGCGCGGCCGGCGCGGCGGCCACTGGCGTGGGGGCCGGAACCGCAGGGGCAGGCGCAGCGGGCGCAGGTGCCGGAGTGGGATTGCTGGCGGCCGAAGGGGTGACGGAATTCGTATAGGCCTGCAACTCCGTGGTAGCCTTATCCTCATTACTGTTCTGACTCACGGCTTGAGTGTGGCGGGTGTGGCGCGGCCTCTCCGGCGCGGGTTTCTTGTGCGGCGCGGCACGATGGGCAACAGGCGGGGGAGGAGTCGAGGTCTCCGCGGTCTGAATCTCTCCAGGTGTAGGCGCGGCGGACTGAGAGGCCACGCTGAGCATGTCCACGACATTCCTAACGCCCTCTTCCTGCGTGGCGATCCGCTCCACTGCGGCCTTTTCCAAATCCGTGCCCACCGTTCCTGAAACCGTGACGATGCCATTACTCGAAGCAACATGAATGTCGCGCGTCTTCAAGACGGGGTCATTGAAAAGCTTCGCCTGGATGTTGGTGGTGATCCCCTTGTCGTCGGGTGACCTGAAACTATTGCAGGCTCCCAGAAGGAGCACTCCCGAGACCACGAAGATTGCCAGTCGAGCTTGTGACCTCTGCATAATCCCCCTCCCTCGCGGGAAATCCACCGACTTATGCTGTTTTGATTCAAACCTCTAGGGTTAGGATGCACGTTGGCGACCCTCTCGAGTGAACATTCACCCACCCGCCAGAAGAATACCCCCGAAGGTTCGTCTCCGGAATGCAGAAGTATATTGTAGGGGCGGCCCTGGACTGAAATTTTGTCAAGCCAGTGTCAAGTCACTTTCGAGTCACGATGCCCCCAGTCGCGTGTACGGGCCACGGGTCCCACTCGCCGCGAAAATCGCGGTCAAGCAGTGCAAGCGTGTTAAAATTACCCTGAATCGGCGGCCACGACAATCCCCCCGCACGCGGCCGGTTTGCCGCTGACGAACATCGGCGCGCCGAACACGGATCGATTGCCGGTGGCGCATACCGACGGGAAGGTTGCACAGCCTGAGGAGGCAAGTGGAAAGCACTTCGCTAAGCATCGTGGTTCCTGTTTATAACGAGGAGGAGAATATTGCGCCTCTCGTTGAGCAGCTACAGGCCGCGCTGAGGGACTGGCCGGGAGAAGCGGAGTTCCTCTTCGTCGATGATGGCAGCACGGACTCGACGCTGGACCTTCTAAAGCGCGCGCAGAGCAGCGATCCACGAATTCGCATTGCCCACTTCCGCCGCAATCTAGGCCAAACCGCAGCCATGGAAGCGGGCTTTCATTTGGCGTGGGGCGGCGTAGTAGTGACTCTCGATGGCGACTTGCAAAATGATCCGGCGGAGATTCCCCGCCTCGCACATATGCTCTCCGATTGGGATGTCGTGTGCGGCATCCGGGCTCGCCGGCAGGACACTTGGTGGAAGCGTCGGTCGTCCCGTATCGCCAACGGCTTTCGCAACTGGGTAACGGGTGACGATATTGTGGATACCGGCTGCACGCTGAAGGCGTATCGGCGCGAATGCGTGGAGCGGCTGGAGCTTTACAATGGAATGCACCGGTTCCTTCCCACGCTGATGAAGATGCGCGGGTACCGCGTGACCCAGGTGCCCGTGAGTCATCACCCCCGCCGGGCCGGAAAAACCAAGTATGATACTTGGCGGAGATTGAAGAAAGGTCTGGCGGACGTGTGGGCCGTGCGCTGGATGAAGAAGAACTGGATCGCTTACGAAGGCGTTTTGGAAGTAGTGGAAACACCCGCCCCGAGCAACCTCAAAAGACAGGAGGCTGGTAAAGTCTGATGATCGGGTGATCGGGTGACCACCAAAGCGACCGATCACGGGATCATCGGATCACCCGAAAGCCGTGACCCCCACGGAATCCCACCCCACCTCCCGAACGACCCTCGCACTCTCGCTGGGCCTGCTGCTCTTCACGGCGGCCGTGTTGTTCTTTGCCGGATTAGGACGGCTTCCTTTAATTGAACCCGACGAGGGCCGCAACGCCGAGGTGGGGCGCGAGATGCTGGCCTCGGGGGATTGGATCACGCCGCATTTCAACGGTCTTGTCTACCTCGACAAGCCTGCCGTCTATTTCTGGATGGTGGCGGCCTCCATGAAAACCTTTGGCGTTTCCGAAGGCGCCGCGCGCTTTCCGTCGGCGCTGATGGGCGTGGCAACCCTGTTGCTGGTATGGTTTCTGGCGAGGCGAATGTTCGGTGATGCCACGGGGTTGCGGGCGGGAATAGTTTTTGCCGCGTGTCCCCTGGCCCTCGCACTCGCTCGCGAAGTCATCTTCGACATGACGCTCACTTTCTTTGTCACCGTGGCGATGGTGGCGTTCTGGCTCGCGGAGGAGAGCAACTTCCTCGCGCCACGGATCGACGCATTGATGTTCGCGGCGATGGGGGTGGCGGTTATCACCAAAGGATTCGTCGGCATCCTGATTCCGTTGATCGCGATTTTGATTTATGAGGCGGCGCGCGGCCGCTGGTGGGAATGGCTCCGTCTGCGATGGGGAAGGGGGCTTCTGGTTTTCCTTGCCGTAGCCCTGCCCTGGTTCATTGCCGTCTCCATGCGCAATCCGGATTTCCCCCGTTACGCCTTTTGGAACGAAAGCCTGAAGCGTTTTTCCAGCGGCGCGGCGCACCGCGGTGGGGGGCTCCTCTACTACCTTCCCGTTTACCTCGGGGGCTTTTTCCCGTGGAGCATCTTCCTGCTTCTCGCGGGTTGGAATCGTCTGCGGCGCTGGCGAGAATTGAAGCAAGAGACGGGTCGGCCCATCCTGTTCCTACTTTGTTGGGTGGTATGGATATTCTGCTTCTTCACGCTTTCTCATTCCAAGCTTCCTGCCTATTTTCTGCCCGCGGTCGTTCCGCTGAGCATCCTCATGGGATTGGTCTGGCGGGACGTGGGCCAGGAAGCGCAAACGCGCCCACCGGATTGGCTTACGGCAGGATTTGCTCTGCTGCTAGGATTGGGAGTCGTGGTGGCTGCCGCGTCTCATTCCTGGCTCTACGCAACGCTTCAAGTGCGGCTGGCCAAGAGGGTCCACTCGCATGTGCTGGAACTCATCCAACCGTCGCTGCTCTACACCGGGCTGATCCTCGCGGCGCTGGGGTTTCTCGGCCGGAGGTTGGCGGCGCAGTTGCGCGGGCGGACAGTAGCAATTGCCACGTTTGCCCTGGTCGCCGTGGTTGTCCCAACGCTTGTTCTGCGCTGGTACACTCCATTGAAGATGATCTCTGAAGCCAATTCCAGCCGCCGCCTGGCAGCCACCATCCTTGCTAGTCCGGAGCGGGATTCGCCGATTTTTGGGTACTATTACTTTCGCAACAGCCTGCCCTTCTATTTGCGACGCCCGGTGGGCTTGCTCTCGGTTCAATGGGGAGAGATGACCAGCAACTACCAGGTGATGCGCCAGGCTGAGGCCCGGCGCGCGGCGGGGGGTCAATCGGGTAAAGGCGTGCTGGTCACGCTCCCCGAATTTCGCGCTCTGGCGAAGACAAACTCGCAGCCCATTCTAGTGATGATCCCGAACGCTCTCGTGGAAGATCTTTGGGGGAACGTGGGGCGCATTGACCCGCTCTGGAGTGAATCGGACATTTCCATCTGGGAGGTTCCGGCGGCCAGTGCCGGGCGGCGGGAAAGCAGGCCGACACATGTCGTCACGCCCTTTCAGCCGTGAGGATTCACTGGCATCAAATCAAGGATTGGGAGTACATTGCTGTTCCCAGTTCACTGCGCCCAGTAACCTGTTCACTGTGACCTGTTCCCTGCACTCCTATGTGTGGAATTTGTGGAATTTTCAATTTGCGGCTTCAACCCCTGGAGCACGGTGAGCGCATCGACCCGATGGCAGCTCGCATCTTCCATCGCGGGCCTGACAGCGGTGGAAAGTTTCAATTGCCGCACATCGCGCTGGCTGTCCGGCGGCTGAGCATCATCGACCTTCAAACCGGCGACCAGCCGCTCTCCAACGAAGCCGGGGACATCACCCTGGTATTCAACGGCGAGATTTATAACTACCGCGAATTGTGCCAGGGGTTGTTGGAGCGCGGCCACTATTTCAAGACTCATTCCGATGGCGAAGCCATCATTCACCTTTACGAGGAACAGGGCCCGGACTGCCTGCGCGAATTGAACGGCATGTTCGCCATCGCCTTGTGGGATGATCGCGCCCAGCGATTGCTTTTGGCCCGCGACCGCGCGGGTGAGAAACCTCTTTACTACTGGTGCGACGGCCAAACACTGGTTTTTGGGTCGGAGATCAAGTCGCTGCTCGAGTACCCGGGGATCAGCCGCGCGATCGATCCCACCGCGCTCACCCAATATTTTTTCTATGGCCATTTCCCCAGCCCCCGCAGCGTTTATTCCGACATCAAGAAGCTTCCCGCGGCCCATCGTATGGTGGTGGAAGGCGGCAACATTTGCATCGACGCTTACTGGCGCCCCCAGGAATATTTACGTCCGCCCGGGAAGCCGCCGGTAACGACTCGCCAGGAGCACGACTTGGTGGAAGAACTCGCCGTGCGTTTGCGGCAGGCGGCGGAATCGCGCCTGGTGAGCGACGTCCCACTGGGCGTCTTCCTGAGCGGCGGCGTGGATTCCTCCACCATCGTCGCCATCATGAGCGAACTGAGTCCGGGAAACGTCAATTCGTTTTCGGTGAATTTCCCGGAAAAGACTTTCAACGAGGAGCCCTATTCGACACTGGTGGCGAAACGCTTCCACACCCAGCACCACGTTTTAAACGCCGACAAGCCCACCATGTACCAGGCCTTGATGATGCTGACCGAATATCTGGACGAGCCCGTGGCCGATCCGGCGGTCATCCCCACTTATATGATCTCGCGTTTCGCGCGCGAACACATCAAGGTGGCGCTGAGCGGCGAGGGCAGCGACGAGCTTTTCGGCGGCTATCCCACTTACATGGGAGCCCGCCTCGCGGACTATTACCTGAAGCTCCCCGGTTGGGTGCGCAGGCAGTTTTTTGGTCGGCTCCAGCGCTTTCTTCCCGTGTCCTCCACGGCGGTTCCCAAAGGCCTTTTCCTCCGCCGGTTCCTGAGCCATGCGGAAAAAAATCCCGCGGAGCGCCACCACATCTGGTTCGGCATGTTCAACCCTACGGAGCTCGACCAGCTTTTCTCGCCGGATTGGGGGGGACCACGGCCGGCCACGAGCGAAATCTACTCGCCGCTGGCTCGGGTGCTGGAGGGGGCGCGCTTCGATGAGACCGTCTCCGAAATGCTCTATCTGGATTTTCGTTTGTACCTGGAAGACAACTTGTTGGTGAAGGTCGATCGCGCCAGCATGGCGTGCTCGCTCGAGATGAGGACGCCATTTCTCGATCACCGCCTGATTGAATTTGCCGAAGGGCTGCCCAGCGAGCTCAAGGTGCGGGGCTTCCAGCTCAAGTACATCCTGAAAAAGGCTGTGGAGCGTTGGCTGCCGCACGAAATTGTCTACCGGCAAAAGCGCGGGTTCTCCGTTCCCGTTGCCAGTTGGATGCGCAATGAGTTGCGCCCGCTGGTGGACGAAACCCTGAATGAAGATAAGTTACGGCGCGAGGGAATGTTCGACGTCGCTTTCGTCCGCCGTTTGCTCAACGAGCATTGGTCGGGTAAGGTCGATAATCGCAAGGCCCTGTGGACGCTGTTTAGCTTTCAACTTTGGTTTGACCGATGGGGGAAATAATTGGGATCGGGAGATCAGATGATCGGGAGATCGGGTGAGCAAAAAGCAAATCTGAAACCTGTTGGTCTTTGTTCACCCGATCACCCGATTACCCGATCATCCGATCAGTTTCCAATTCCCTTAAGTTTTGATGTCGCCCATAATTGCCCCCCGTCTGCGTCACCGGGGAAGAAAGCCTTCCGCCCGGCCGAGTGGGCGATTGTCGAACGCTGCCGCACGCCCAAGCAGGTGCAGGAGTATCTCCGCCGGCTTCCTTACAACTGGGAAAAGCGCGGGGAAACGCTGCGGACGTTTCGTGGTGTCGTTCGCCATGGGAGCGCTCACTGCCTGGAGGGCGCATTGAGCGCGGCGACCATCATGGAGCAGCACGGTTACCCGCCGCTGCTGCTGGACTTGGAATCCCAGGACCAACTTGACCACGTGCTGTTTCTCTTCCGGAAGCACGGCCGCTGGGGGACCATCGCGCGCTCCCGCGACGCGGGCCTGCACGGGCGCAAACCGGTTTTCGCCACTATTCGCCACCTGGTGATGAGTTATGTGGACCCCTACGTTGACGGCTCTGCACGTGTCATTGGTTATGGTGTCGCCGACCTGCGCACCTTGGTGAAGTGCGACTGGCGGCTCTCCGCGAAAAACGTCAAGGAAGTGGAACACGCGCTCATCGTCATGCCTCACAAATCCATTCGAACCTCCGAACGCCGCCACCAAGCGATCCTCCGTCAGTTCCAAGCCTTTCGCAAGAAGCACCCCAACAAGCCTGCGACGTTTTATTCCAACCGACCGCTTTGGCTGTGAGGAAAACGTAGGCCCGCGATTCGCGGAGGCGGCGCGGGCTGGCTCTCTTCGGAATTCGCCCTGGGTTTGGGGGACAAATCCAATGCAGATTGCCTTGGTGATGCGTCAAACCCCCGCGCCGCTGGAAGAGCCGCTACGCTTTCAAAAATCTTCTTGACGATGTTAGAGTATTTAACTGCTTCAAGGAGAGCAAACGCCATGAATGCGGCTGTCGTGAGTGCCTTCGATGCACCCCCTCGCTATGGTCTTTATGCCGAGCCTGTCGCGGCCGAAGGAGAAAAGATTGTGAACGTAACCGCCGCAGGCCTCCACCCGATCGTGAAGGCACTGGCCAGCGGGACTCACTATGGCAGCACCGCAGAACTGCCGTTTATCCCCGGCGTCGACGGCGTGGGGCGGCTGGAGGAGGGGGGGGCGTCTATTTTGGAATTTCGCGAAAACCGTTCGGGACTTTCGCCGAACGCGCGCCGGCGGCCAGTTGGATGTACCTGCCACTGCCCGACGGAATCAGTGACGTGACGGCTGCAGGGATTGCGAATCCGGCCATGTCTTCCTGGGTCGCACTTACGGTGCGGGCAAAGTTTGTCGCCGGAGAAAGCGCTCTGATCCTTGGCGCAACAGGGGTTGCCGGGCAGCTTGCGGTACAAATCGCCAAACGCCTGGGCGCGCGGCGCGTCATCGCCGCTGGCCGCAATGCCCAAGCGCTGGAAAAGCTACGAGAACTGGGGGCCGACGCAACCATATCGCTCGATGAAGAGCATGAGGCTCTGGTGTCGGCATTTCGTCGCGAGTGGGCAGAGGCGGGAGTGGACGTTGTGCTCGACTATCTCTGGGGCCATCCCGCAGAGAGCGCGCTAGAGGCGATCTCTCAAAAGGGACTCCAAATCGCTTCATCGCGCATCTGCTTCATTCAGATTGGCGAGAGTGCGGGCCATACGATCTCGCTGCGTGCCGATGCCCTGCGCAGCTCCAAGGTCGAACTTCTTGGAAGCGGCTTCGGCAGCGCGTCGCTCGAACAGATCTGGCAGGCCCTGGGAGAGTTTTTCACCGTGGCAGCACAAAAGCCCTTTCAGTTCGAGACCAGGATCGCACCCCTGCGCGAGATTGAAGCGCTCTGGAACAGCTCTGAACAAGGTGTGCGGCTGGTGTTCCAGCCGTGAAGCGGGCATCAGGCTTCGCGGCGCCGGTAGAATGCTTCGAGCGCCTTTTGGGTTCGTTCAAGTTCGGCGACGAGTTGTTTCTCCGCCGGCAGCGCTAGCCGGTACTCACCCGCCAGCACTTTATTGCGCAGGTTCCCGAGGGCGTAATGCGCGACCGCTTCATCTCCTTTGGCGCAGAGGATGAGTCCCACCGGCGGGTTCTCTCCGGGGTGTGTCCAATGTTCCCGGGCATAATTTAGATACAGGTTCATCTGACCGGCGTCGGCGTGCGAGAATTTCCCGGTTTTGAGATCGATGAGAATGAGGCACTTCAAGCGGCGGTGAAAGAACACCAAGTCGATGCGGTACCATTCGTCCCCGACGCGTAGGCGCTTCTGGCGGGCGACGAAGGCGAAGTCGTTGCCGAGTTCGAGCAGGAAGTGCTCAAGATGAAGAATGAGCGCCTCTTCCAGTGCGGCTTCCGAATACTCGTCCTTCAATCCCAGAAACTCAAGCACCAGCGGATCTTTTATTTCCTCCTCAGGCGTGGTCTGGTCGCCCGGCCGCTCGCGCTGCCCCTTGCGCAGCATGGCAGCCTTATTTCGAGAGAGTGCGGTGCGTTCGTAAAACAGGGTCGAAATCTGCCGGTCAAGCTGGCGTACTGACCAGCCGTCTTGTAGAGCCTCCGCTTCATAGAACGTCCGGGCTTGGGCATCTTTAACTGAGAGTAGGCGAATGTAATGGGACCACGGGAGAGGAAATTGGGGAAATGCGTTAAGTTCGGGAGCGCTCGATTTTCCAGGCACCGTCTGGAGATTTTCCTCGGTCGATACAGTCTCCAATTCGTCAGACAGCGTCTGGCTTTTTGGGGGCTTCACACCGCGAAGCGTGCGCGCTCCAGATTCGTCAGACAGTGTCTGACGAATCGGCCAGGTCAGGTAGAACTCCCGCATCTGCTTGAGATTAGTTGGTGAGAACCCCCGCTTAAACCTGGCCGTTAGATCAACCGCCAGCCTCTCGATCAGCGCCTCACCATAACCCGCGCGCCTCCTGCCCTCTTGCTCGCGCTCGACGATCCGGCGACCGATCTCCCAGTAGGTGGCGGTCATAATAGCGTTGACCGATCGAGCTGAGGTTTTTCGCGCCTCGTCCAGCAGATGCACGACTCCCCGAAGCAATCCGTTATACAACTCGGGAACCAATAGGTTCTTTTCTGGCATCAGCGGCACCCGTCGGGTCAGTCGCACATCTGGAAAAGAATGGTGCGGAGGGCGGGAATCGAACCCGCACAGTCCTTGCGGACCGAGGGATTTTAAGTCCCTTGCGTCTACCAGTTCCGCCACCCCCGCACGACGCGTGCAATGCCCATGCTACCACGAGTTCGGCCCGCTCAGTAGACGGCAAGCACTACGCGGTACCTGTAGACATTCGCGCGTCCCAGCGCCACAATGAAACTTCGGTTCAGCGAGATGGAGCACGCGAGGCTTATGATTATGAAAGCATCCTCGGTTCATCGAGTCATTGTTTGGGCTCTCGTGGCGACTGCGGCCGGCGGGGCGGTGGCCGTTCGTCTTCTCAAGGCCCAGAACCCAGCGACCAGGGTCTTGGGGCTGGACAAGGTGATTGCTTTCACCTACAGCCCTTCCAAAGACTTTGATCCGAAGCAACTGCACTCGGTGACGTTTGTTGGTCCTGTCGGCGCCGGCGACTGGAAGTATTGGCGGCCGCGAGGTGTGGTGTCAGGGCTCGGCCATACGTGGTTCGACCTGTTGCGCTCACCCCTCGATAAAGCAGTGGATAGCCTGACAGGACAGGACTACGGCGGAAATCCGCAGCCGCTGATGATGATCGATGAGTTCGGCTTCGACTACGGCGGCCAGATGGATCAGAAATCCGCGCAAGTACTCCGCCAGACGAAGCTTAAGAAACCGGACTTAGCCTTGGCGGTTTGGGACATGCGTGGACCCATCCCGCAGGTTTTGGCAGAGGCTTACCGCGACGTGGCGGACCTCGTCATGCTTGAGAGTTACGTCGGCAACCAGAGGCAATATTGGTTGATCGCCAGCCAGGTTTGGTCCGCGCGGAAGTTTGGCATCCTGCCGAAGACGATCGTGGTTCTCGGCGTGGGCAAAGGCGGAAACCCTGGCGAGGACTGGGCTGAAACGAAGGAGGAGCTCGAGCAACAGATTCGTTTCGTTCGGATGATTGCTCCCGAATCACCAGGAATCGGATTTTACGGTGGCACCCCCGAACTCCTCACGGCCGCAGACGCCTTGAGCGCCCATTTCTTCGATTACCCTGTCGACGGCGCACGGCTGCCCCCCGAGGTCCGCGAACTCGCCGGGACCTTTTCCCACCGCTACGCGAAACCCACGTTGGTTGTGTCCCCCAGTTTTGTGGAGCCCAACTACACCGAGGATGGAAAAGCCATGGGCGAGCCGAAAGCGATGCGAGCTTACCTGATCAACCTTGGCGACGTGGACGCCCAAAATGTGAAGGTGCGCCTGCGCAACCTGCCAAACCTGGGCGGAAACGTTTTTGCCGAAGGCGTGGTTCCCTTTATCCCCAAGCGAAGTGAAACAGTCGGCGTCCTCCGCATTACAGACCTTTGGCGCGAGTGGGTGGGGCAGTGGATCGTGGAGGTTGACGCTCCCGGGTGCGACTTGCTTACCTACAAGCCTCCATCCGCCAATTAAACAATTTGAACCGCGCCGCGATTTGGCGTATTTTCTTGACGCCGTGCCGGACGGGCCTCACCTAGAAGTGGGACGCCGTCCGCCAGGGTGCCCATTCGCGAGCCAAAGGAGACGAAACCAGATGAGACCAGACAAAATGTCTAGACGCGATCACTTGCGGTTCTTGGGGGCCGGTGCCACCGCCTTGGCGGGTTCGGCGTCGGGTGTCCTGCCCTTCGGTAAAAATGTCGCATTCGGAGCCGAGCCCGCGCCATTGGGCCCGGCCACCGCCGAAGAGCAGGCTGACCGCGACAGGCGGATGAAGTGGTGGCACGAAGCGCGATTCGGCATGTTCATCCACTGGGGGCTTTATTCCGTGATCGGCCAGCACGAGTGGGCGATGGAGATTGAGGGCATTCCCGTGGCGCAATACCAGCTTTTGGCGAAGCACTTTACGCCCCGGCCGCACGCCGCGCGCGAGTGGGCGAAGCTCGCAAAGCGCGCCGGGCAGAAATACATGGTGATGACCACCAAGCATCACGAGGGATTCTGCAATTTTGAAACGAAGCTCACCAACTATTGCGCTCCCAAGCAGGCGTGTGGCCGCGACCTGGTGGCGGAGTTTGTGGAAGCGGCGCGCGGCGAGGGTTTGCGCGTGGGCTTTTATTATTCCCTGATGGATTGGCACCACCCCGACGGAGCGCGTTGCCTGACGGATGAGGCGGCGCGCGTGCGCTTTGTGGAATACACACACGGCTTGATTCGCGAGCTCATGACGCAATACGGCAAGATTGACGTGCTCTGGTATGACGTCGATTGGCCGCTCAGCGCCGAGCAGTGGGAATCGGAGAAGATGAACAAGATGGTGTTCGAGCTTCAGCCGGACATCATCGTCAACGACCGCAACGGGCTGCCGGGGGATTTTACCACGCCGGAACAGGAGATCAATCCTGAAAAGGCCGGGCGGGCTTGGGAAACCTGCATGACCATGAACGAGAGCTGGGGATATCAGAAGGCCGACAACGACTGGAAATCTCCGGAAACGATCGTGCGCAATCTCTCCACCTGCGCGCACGACGCTGGGAATTACCTTTTGAACATCGGCCCCAAACCCGACGGCTCGGTCTCTGAGGAATCGGTGCGCATCCTCACCGCGGTGGGCGAGTGGATGGACAAGAATGGCCCGACGGTTTACGCAACGGACCGGTGCCAATCGGATTGGCACGTCTACGCGAATTACACCCGAAAGGGGAATACCCTGTACGTGCATATATACCACTGGCCGGGAGAAACGCCGGCGTCGAGCGAGCTGGATTTCTTTAACCCGCCCAGCGTGGTCGCAATCGGCGGGCTGCGCGCCAAAGTGAAATCGGCGCGGCTCTACGCTTCCGGCAAGCCCGTCACCTTCGAGCAGGGTGACCAATACGTAAGGTTCACAGGCCTGCCCATAGCGGCGCCTGACAGCCCCGTTACCGTCCTTGCCGTCGAGTGCGACGCGGAACCCGCGATCGACCACACCGACGTCCGCAAATTCCGCAAACGTGAGGGGGTGGGGGTTTGAGGCGCGGGCGGTTAAACGCCGCGCCATCGGGTCATTGGTTCATCGGGTAATTCGCGATTTTCGAAGTCGGCGAATCGATTCATTTTTTGATTGAACACTGCCGATAACCGAAGGGGGGAAGTGTGTCACGCGGGAAGTTGGGCTGTCAAAGCATTGTCGATGGCCGATCGCCGATCTTCGACCTTCGGTTTTCGATCTTCGAGCATCATTGTCGGCAGATTGAGTCAACTTCTAACGTGTCCTTGCCGATAACCGATGCGGGGAAATGCGTCACGCGGGGGGGTGGCAGTGGGCGCTCCCCGCCCAACTGCCCTCGGATCTATTTCTCGCAACTCATCGCTCGCCACTGTCCTTGTGCCTTTTTCTCGTCGCTCGTTGAGATCGGGTCACCTACCCATCGGGTCATCGGGTGATTTGGTGAATTGCGATTTTCGCTGTCGGCAAATTGGTTCATCTCCTCACGTGACGTTGCCGATAACCGAAGCGAGGAAGTGTGTCACGGGGTGGGTTGGGCTGTCGGGGAATTATCGATGGCCGATCGCCGGTTTTCGAGCTTCCGTTTTCGATCTTCGAGCATTATTGTCGGCAAATTGGTTCATCTTCTCCCTTGGCGTTGCCGATAACCGATGCGGGGAAATGTGCCATACGGGGGCATAGGCGCTAGGATAGGTACCGTCGGCAGCTAGCCCGTGTAGCGGGCGACATCGATTAGCCCACGGCGAGCCAGCCGTGGGAAGAAACGTCGCAAAGGAGTCTCCAGCCCCTGCAAGGGGCGACATCTGGTTACCGTTTGAATGGTGCCCGCGATGACCTCTAGTTTCTCCCTAGCGATACCCCGATGCCGCCCCTACCGGGGCTGACGAATCGCGAATGCCGTCAGCAACCCACGGCTGGCTCGCCCTGGGCCAAATGACGATGCCCGCCGCGTGGGCTTTCAGCCGTCGATTGCCGTCATTCTAGCGCCTGTGCGCGGTGGAGATGGGTTATGGGCGCTCCCCGCCTTTCCGCCCTCGACTTCTTTTCTCGCCACTCATTACTCTTCACAGTCCTTGTACCTTTTTCCGTCACTCGTCGAGAACGGGCCATCTAGGAGCCTGTCGGAGATAGATTTTGGCTCCCCACAGATCAAGTCTCAAGATTTTGGGGAGGAGGGTGGGGTTGATTATTGACAATGGAGGAAAGGCTTGTAAGATGCGGTTATGGGCA
>JBEKLF010000076.1:0-31835 GCA_050010335.1 Terriglobia bacterium | reverse complement strand
AAGTCCTTAATTGCCATGGTCCTTGCCGGCACAGAAAAAACGGGGGATAAAAAATGCAGGCTTATCCCAGAATGTATCTGAGAACAAAGGGGATACTATTTTGACTTGGCGCAAATTCACCCCTAGGCCAGAATGTATATGAAAAATAAGCCACTTGGCGTCGCGAGGCCAAAATGTTATTGAAAGGAAACGCTGTTAGGGGTCCAGGGAAGGGGAACTTCGAGCTCAGGAGGCTAGATTACAAGCCTCGCAAAGTTAAACTCCGAGGGAAGGGCGGCGCGGGTCATTCCGAGCCCAAGTTCGACCCGCCCTGCACGGAGGGTCGGCCAGACAAAAAGAACGCGCTAGAGGATAGGGAAGGTCGCCTCCTCGGTCCGCCGCGGGAGAAACCGGTAATGCCCCAGCTTGGTTTGCCCCGTAGAAAATGTGGAAACTCCAGGCGCCGGCTTCCAGCCGGCACAGAAGCGGCCAAGATGGCGGCGTGACGTTCAAATTAGGGCGCTACCCCCCGCTCGGCCTCTTTCATCTTGATTTTGAGTCCGAGGTGTTGTAAATAGTTTAGGTGTCCATTGTAGATGAATTAGGTGTTGGAACCGACTATGGGTAAACCCTCCGATTTGCTTCAGGGAACGCTGGACCTGCTGATTCTCAAGACGATTTCACTCGAACCGAAGCACGGGTGGGCCATCGCCAAGCGGATCGAGCAGGTTAGCAACGACGCGCTTCAGATCACGCAGGGCGCATTGTATCCTGCCCTACATCGACTGGAGCAGCAGGGCTGGATCCGCGCCGAGTGGCGCTTGACCGAAACCGGCCGCGAAGCGAAGTTCTACAACCTCACGAAAGCCGGCCGCGCCCAACTTGAGAAGGAACTTGCTCAGTGGGACCGCCTCTCGAATGCCGTGGGACTCGTGATCCGGATGGTTTAGGAGAGCCTTTAAGTGAAAGCTGAGCGCTGGTGGAACCTGATTCGCATGCGGCTACGCTCCCTATTGCGGCGGGGCCGGGTGGAGCAAGAACTGAACAGGGAACTGGGGTTTCCCCTCGAGCAGCAAATCGAGGAGAATCTTGCCGCGGGCATGGCGCCGGCCGAAGCGCGTTTCGCGGCTTTGCGCCGGCTGGGCGGGGTGGAACAGATCAAGGAGGAATGCCGCGATATGCGCCGCACGGATTACATCGAAAACCTTGGCCAGGATCTCCGTTATGCCCTCAGGGCTCTCCGTAAAAGCCCCGGGTTTGCGGCAGTGATTTTGCTGACGCTGGCCTTGAGCATTGGCGCCAATAGCGCGATTTTCAGCGTCATAGACGGCGTTCTGTTGAAGCCGCTCCCATACCCCGAGCAGAATCGCATAGTCCGGGTATTCTTCACCGGCCGCACCTTTCCCAAGTTTCCCCTCAACCCATTTGATTTTCGCGACTTTCGGGCGCGCAGCCGCTCCTTCGATGCACTCGCCGCCTTCACGCGCGCCGACCTCCAGCTTTCAGGCTCAGGGCAGCCGGCAAAGCTTAACGCGTTTCGGGTCACTGCCGGGTACTTTCGGGTGCTCGGTCTCGGTCCGGAGCGAGGGCGTGAATTCGACGAGCATGACGAGATACCGGGAAACGGGCGGCTCGTGATCTTGGGTGACAGGATGTGGCGCACGCAGTTCACCGCAACTCCAGACATCATCGGAAAGAACATTACGCTGGATTCGCAGCCGTTCACGGTGGTGGGCGTAATGCCGCCTGGCGCCGAGCACCCGGGGAATGACTTTCATCCACTCGGCTATGGCGACACGGTCGACGCTTGGTGGCCGTTCACCTTTGAAGGAAATCCGAATGATCGTGGGTCGCACTACATGGAGGGCATTGGGCGGCTCAAAGCGGGGGTGAAGCCGGAGCGTGCGCAAGCGGAGATGAATGGTCTGCTAGCCCAGGTTAAACGCGAACATGGCGATCAAGGCTCGGACTGGCAGATCATGTTGATTCCTTTGTACCAGGAAATCGCAGGTTCCAGCGAACGCTTGCTGCTGGTTTTGTTGGGAGCGGTCGGTGTGGTTTTGCTGATTGCCTGTGTGAATGCGGCCAATTTGCTCCTGGCCAGGGCCGCGGCGCGCCAGCGGGAACTCGCGGTTCGATCTGCCCTGGGCGCACCGAGGTCAAGATTGATTCGCCAGATGCTGACGGAAAGTCTTCTGATTTCACTTCTGGGAGGCAGCCTGGGAGTTGCGGTGGCCATGGGCGGCGTGAGAGCGCTGATTTCTCTGTTACCAGCGGACTTTCCGCGCGTGGACGCAATCCACGTCAATGCTCAAGTCCTGGCGTTCACCCTGCTGGTGGCCATCGCCGCCGGATTCCTTTTCGGTTTCGTGCCCGCGTTGCAGGTTTCGCGCACAGATCTGCAACAGGGATTGCGCGAGGGCGGTCGAAGCTCCACGGGCAGCGGCCGCCATACCCGGCTCCGTAGTGTTCTGGTGGTCGCTGAGGCGAGCCTTGCTTGCGTGCTTTTGATCGGAGCCGGTCTGATGCTCCGCAGCCTGGCAAACCTGCTGCGGATGGACCCGGGCTTCCGTCCGGAGCACGTTCTCACCGCCAGTATTCCGCTGCCGGAAGCAGATTACAAGACCGGCGAGGCAGTTTCGCGCTTTTGTGACCAACTGGTGACCAACCTCAGCAACATCCCGGGTGTACGGAGAGCCGGCGCGGGCAGCGACTTGCCTTGGACTGGCTACGACGAGAATACCGGATTCGACATCGAGGGAAAGAAGCCCCCTCCGAATCAAGGGTTCCATGCACGATATCACTATGCGACGCCCGACTACTTCCGCGCCCTGGGTATTCCGCTCGTCCACGGGCGCTTCTTTACCGAAGCCGATAACAAGGATGCGCCGCTGGCGTTAATCGTCAACCAGGCCATGGCCGGGCGCTACTGGCCGCATGAGAATGCGGTGGGGCAACGAATCACCTTTAGCGATACGCCGAAGGAGGGTGACTGGCTGCGGATCGTGGGCGTCGTGGGTGACGTGAAAGACAAACCCAATAGCAGCGGCGCGGAGTCAGCTTTTTGGATGGCGTATCTTCAGCGGTCCAACTCGAACTTATCGATTGTGGTTCGCGCCGACTCTGACCCACGGCAAGTACTGGCGGCCGTGCGGCGCGAAGTCAGCCGGCTGGATCCTTCCCTGGCATTGGGCGACGTCCGGTTGATGGATCAGATTACCGATGCCAGCATTTCCGCGCCTCGATTTGCCTTCTTTCTGGTGGGCCTGTTCGCTGCACTAGCCATGGTGTTAGCGGCCATTGGAACCTATGGGGTGATCTCGTACTCCGTGAACCAACGCACCCACGAGTTTGGATTACGCATGGCATTGGGCGCCACGCCTTGGGGCGTGCAACGGCTCGTCATCTTGCAGGGTATCAAGCTCGCGCTCGCCGGCGTGGCGTTGGGCGTCGTCGCGGCCCTGGTACTCGCGCGCGTCCTGCGAAGTCTGATCTACGAGGTTAGCGCCGCTGATCCCCTGACCTTCACGATGGTATCCATGATCGTCATCATCGTAGCCCTGCTCGCGTGTTACCTCCCGGCGCGGAGGGCCACCAAGGCGGATCCTACGGTTGCCCTGAGAGCAGAATGAGGGAACGGAGTAGCAGGTACCGTAGCGCGGACCTGTTTTTCAAGGTCCGCGGCTTTTACCTGCCATTCTAGAAAAACTCCCAATTTAGCGGAAGAACCGCGGACCTACCGAACAGGCGCTACGCCGATAACGCATGGGCTGGACGCCCATGCCTGCTGGTAGGCACGGACCGCGCTTTCCTGACGGTGGTCCATTCTCATGCGCGATATCCCTATGGCAATCGCACGTAACCAATCGGGTTGGGGCACGCCGCTTCCGTTGCCTTATCCAACGCACAATTGTTGCAGCTCGACCAACGCCAGTCCTCCCGCCGCTTTACCAGCTCCTTCTTAACCGGGTTCAAGTGCATGTATTCCAAGCGCTCAGGTGAAGGTCGACGTTCTATGCATGATCCTTGTGGGGAAGGGGCCTCCGATTGCTTTGCGCCGCTGACCGTATCAGGACAGTCTTGCCGGGCGCTATCAGTGCTGAAAGACCAGGAAATACTGATAGGGCAGGAACTCGAACTGCTTCACCAAATGAAACCCAGCGGACTTTGCCTCATCGATCATGGCAAACTTGGCAATTTTCATTTCCACCGGGGGGGCGATGGGCAGCTGCCTCTTTTGAAAATCGACGTCGACGAACCTTCCCCCAGGCTTTAAGCTCCTTGCCAGAAGCGGGTAATACTTCTCCCGGCCCGAGATGTGGTGGAGGGTATCGCAAATGAAAATCAGGTCTACTGAAGAGCCCGGTAGTTTAGGGTCGTGAGGGTCGGCGAGGACGGTTTGAATATTCGCGAGGCGTTCCTCCCTCGCGCGCTGTTCAATATAATTCAGCATCCCGTGGTCAATATCCACCGCGTAGACCTTTCCGCCAGGTCCCACGGCGCGCGCCAAACGCACCGTGAAATATCCGGAGCCTGCGCCGATGTCAGCGACCGTTTCCCCCGGCTTAAGACCCAGGTGCCGCACCACATCTTCCGGCTTCTGCCACTCGTTTCGGCTAGGATCCTCCAAAGCCTGGATGTACGCGCTCGTCGACTCCGGAGGGTGGTGTTGATGCGCTACCTGCCCGGGCGCCCATCCCATCGCCCCAAGTGTCATCGCGCTCAGAAGAAGCCAAACCCTTTTTGACATGAATGCTCCCCACTCACCAACCGTGCGGGTCTTGGTTGAATAGTGCCCCCTCATTCTATCGCATGTTGCAGACTCAGCGTCGTAGCGCGGAGGTATTCGCCTCCGAGGCGAATTCCTCCGCGGTCCTTTTTCATTGCCCGGCAATGAACCGGTTGAGTTTTCGATCTGAAAGTACCGCAGAGGAAAGCAAACTCTGCTTACCTCTGATGGCTACCCCGCTTCGTCCTTATCCGCCGAGTTTCATGGCAGACGGATTTTCTACTGCTCCGCAAGAGCCTGCATCGGAGAGATGCGGGCAGCGCGGTTCGCAGGCAACAGACAGGCAACGAGAGATATCAGCGCCATGATGCCAGCGGCACAACCGAGCGCGAAAATGCTCAGAGCGGGGACGTGGAACAGAACGCTCTGCATAGCCTTCCCGGTCAGCCAGTCGCCCACGCTGCCGAGTGCCGTGCCGCCAATAAACAGACGCAGGGCGAGAGTGAGGAATTGGGTACGAATCTGGCTCGGCTGCGCTCCGAGCGCCATGCGAACGCCGATCTCGCGGCCCCGTTGCGCCACCGCGTAGCTCAACACGCCATAAGTGCCAATTCCGGTAAGCAGCAGCGCGATTCCGCAGAATAACCCCGCCAGGAGCGCCGGTGAGCGGCGGGAGACAAGACTGTCGGCGATGCGATCGCCCATCGATTGGATATCGTTTGCCGAAAGCTCGGGATCAACTTGCCGAACGACCCTTTGAAGCGTCAAGCGAAGGGATTCCAGCGGGATGCTGGTGCGAGTGACCACGAAGATATCGCTCTCCGGTCGATAAATATACGGATAATAGACCGCGCCTTGCGCGGTCTCGTCGGTCAGGCCGGCTTGTTTTATGCTGTCTACCACGCCGACGACCGTGAATGCCTCCGTATCAGGACCCGGTTCGGAACCCTGGAAGAGTTGATGGCCCAAAGGGCTGGTATGTGGCCAGTAGTGACGCGCGAAATCCTCGTCGACCACGCAGACTCGCTCCGGACGGCGGGAGTCTGCTGCCTTGAGGAATCGTCCCGCCCGCAAATGAAAGCCCATGGCGCGGAAATAGTCACCGCCGACGCCATACGAATAGTGGCCGAGCAGGGGTTCGCCGGGCCTACGGACGTACCCTTTCACGGTAGCGGCGCTCTTGCCGCTTCTGCCACTGAAAGGCACATTGTTTACCACGCCTGCGGACAACACTCCCGGTTGGCGGTCGAGTTCGTCCACCAACCTATCGGTAAATGCCAGACCGGCCGAGGCGGCGGGATACTTCTTTCCGATCATGGAGACCTGGCCGGTAAGGACGTGATCAGCCTCGAAACCAGGGTAAATGGCCATTGCACGCTTTAAACTGAGTCCGAGTAGTCCAGCGCCGGCCAACAGCACAAACGCCAAGGCAATCTGGGCGACAACGAAGCCCTGCTTGAGGGTTTGCGCCGCGCGGCCCGTGGTGGCGCTGCGGGTTTCAGATCGAAGGGCGTTCCCCGAACCTCGAAAATGGAGCCAGATGATGGGCATGGCGAGCGCGATGCCCATGGCGATGGCTGCCAGCAGGGCGGCCAGCGCCAGGCGCGCATCAAAGGCAATCTGCGCTCCCAGGGGTAAACGGTCGGCGCCCAGCACAGTTAGCAGGCGGATCCCCCCGGCTGCAACTGCGAGGCCGATGAGTCCGCCGAAGAGCGTGATCTGCGTGGTCTCGACTAGCACCTCACGTACCAGATGCGTCCGGCTTGCTCCCAGCGCTTGCCGAACCGCAATCTCCTTGGCCCGGCCGTTCGCGCGGATCAAAAGCAGGTTGGCGAGATTGACCGTGCCAATCAGCAGAAGCACCAACACGCCGGCTTGCAGGAGCAGCAGCGTAGGACGAACCGCGGCGACGTGGTCGGCATGGAGGGGAGTCACGATAGTGCGAAATCCGGCGTCTGCAATCATTTTAGCCTGGGGGTCGTCTGTCTCCAGGCTGGCATTCTGTGCATCGATTTGCGACTGGGCTCGATCGAGTGTGGCGCCCGGTTTGAGCCGGGCGATCATTTGGATGACATTCCCCCCGGCGTGCCGGCGCCTGGGAGCGCGATCTTCAGGCCGCGAAGCCAGCGGGAAGTACAGTTGAGCTTGGGAAGAGAGTAAGTGAAAGCCCGGAGGTAAGACGCCGATCACGGTTTTCGGAAGATCGTCCACACGAATCTGCCGACCTATCACGTGAGGGTCGGCATTGAAATGTTGGCGCCAATAGTCGTAGGTGAGGATAGCGACAGCGTTCGTTTGATAAGTGGTTTCCTGCTCCGTGAACCCGCGTCCCATGAATGGGCCGACCCCCAGAGTGGTGAAAAAATCCGGAGACACATGGGTGGTCTGCTCCCGCTCGGTTGAGCCGGGTTCTCCGACGATGGCGGTGCCAAAGCGGTAGATCGAGAGAGAGCTGAAAGCGGGAGTGCGGCCGCGGCGTTCGTAGTAATTGGTCAGCGAGGAGCCATCGCGCTCGACGCCTGCCTTCGGGTAGGTATTGTACAAAGTCACAAGCCGCTGGGCATCGGGAAACGGCAGCGGACGGAGGAGGATCGAGTCGATCACCGCGAAGATCGTCAAATTGGCGCCCAGGCAAAGCGCGACGGTCAGAAGTGCGGTCGTCGTAAATCCCGGCGTCTTTCGCAGCAAACGGGCGGCATAGCGGAACTCCCTGCTAAGTTCATCGAAAAGCATGAGGCCGCGCGCCTCGCGGCAGTCGCCCTTGACAGTGTCGACCCGGCCGAAATCCATGCGCGCCCGTCGCCGCGCTTCCTCCGGGGGGATTCCGGAGCGCACGAGTTCGTCAGTGTATTGCTCGATATGAAAGCGTAGTTCCTCCGTCATGCCGGCTTCGAAATCACGTCGGGACACCAGCGCGCGGAGCAGAGAACGTATGCGGGCCAACATGTCACACCTCCTCCGATGTCGTGTTCAAGGCTGCGGCAATGGCAGAAACAAGCCGGTTCCAGCCTGCGGTCTCCTCACGCAGGCGCCGCCGCCCTGCGCCAGTCAGCGTGTAGTATTTTGCTCGCCGGTTGTTCTCACTTTGACCCCATTCGGCCGCGAGGAGTCCCTGATGTTCCAAGCGGTAGAGCGCCGGATATAAGGATCCTTGCGGAATCTCCAGCGCGTCTCCCGAGATCTGCCGGATGCGTAGCAGCACGCCGTATCCATGGAGCGGTTCGAGCGATACCGCTTTGAGGATCAGCATGTCGAGCGTGCCGGGGAGTATTTCGGCGGGTTTGCCCATGATGTTCGGCTCCTAGTCTGTCTAGGAGTATACCACGGCTCTCCTAGTCTGACTAGTGGAAAACAGAAAAGAATCACCACGGGGGGCCTGGCGCGGCTGAGCCGCAATACAGGAAGGCTTTCACCACAGATTGCCATGAGCCTGCGGCTCGCCACTGACGATGAAAATGGGCGGTTTTGATCCAATAAACCGGTACTGATTCTAAAGGACTTCCGCCTATTTTCATAGCAGAGGCACAGAGGTCACGGAGAAGAGACGCAGATAAGAATAGCGGGTCAACAAACTCATGATCCGGCATCTCTATCTGCACAAGCAGAAGTACTTCTTTCAGTGACCTCTGTGCCTCAGTGGTGCGATCTTGTTAGGGTTCGCGACCCTCAGGCCGCGACGGCTACTTCTTGTCGTCGGACGGTGGCGTCTCGACATAGACGAGTTGGAAGACGCTCAGGCTCCCCTCCGGCTTGACACTAACAATGTGTTGTTTCTCTTTTGCGCCAGCCTTTAGAAGGGTTTCTCCACTCTCGGGGTGGTCGTCCTGGCAATCCAGCGCATTCTTTGAGGCCGCCTTATCCTGACCCTCCGCTGCCTTCGTCGAGTCGGCGCAATTCAAGACTTTGCCGTAGGTGGCCAGCGCTTTGCGGTAGAAGGTCGTGATCTTATCGGGGGGATCATTCGACTCCAACTTCAGCACGGCCAGCTTGAAACCCCAGGCGTGACCCCACAAGCCGAGCTGCAATGCCGGACTGTCTTCGGACTTTTCCTTATGCGACCGCGCCCCAGGGTACAAGGGCAAACCAACATCCTTTGCATCCGCACCTTTGCTCGCGACAAATCCGATGCTGTCACCCTTTCCCGTTCCGATCGTGACGGAGTCTTGCTTTTCCTGCGCCGAAAGGGGCAAAGCCGTCACCAGGAGCAAGCCTATGGCGGCGACTTGGACTGCTTGGAGCAACCTGCATCCTGCACCCTGGCTGCTATTTCGATCTACACGTTGAATTTTCATGCGTGACCCTCCCCCTGCATCCTCATACGTGGTGTGGGGGAGAGAAGTTCATTAAATCGGGAGGCAAGATTAAGCATTGGGCTTCAAGACGGCATTCATAAGCCCCAGCAGGACAAAGGCGTTGGGAACCTCGCGGATGCGCGGCCCGCGCGTCCGTTTGACGCCGATCGGCCAGACATAGAAGTACCCATTCTGTATGTTGTAACTGGAGACCTGGTTCCAAGGGATTTCCTTGAAGCCGCCGAAAAACTTCTTCACTTTGATGCCGCCGTTCCGGCTCACGCGGATCGCGCCAAAACCCACTTCCTGATCGGCGTTGAACCGTTCCACAACCTTGCGGAAGAGCGCGGGGTAGGACAGGTCGATGATCTTCGAACCGAGTTTGGCGCAATGCCCCACACGGTTCCCGAACCGCAGCTTTCTGCCGTCGGCGTCAACTAGTTTAAAATGGTAGTAAGTTCCGACGGGAATGAAGTTCACTCGCTGCTTGATCGCCCCGTATTCGAAACGCTCGAGCGCGTCCCAGCGCATTTCCTTCTCGCCGAATATCGACCGATAAGTAAGGCCATCATCGTGAAGGGAAATCCGGACGGATTTGACCCAGAAGAACAGCAGGGTCGGTATGGCCAGGAGGATAACCGTGAAGAGTCGAAAGCCGTTGTCGGGAGGGCCGCCGAAAGCAGCGGCGACGAGAAAAGCCGCATTCAATCCCAGAAAGATCATTACACCGATCGTGATCCTGTTGCCTCTGTATGTCTCCAATTCGGGTCCCACGGTCGGTACCTTTCTCCTCAGCTCTCGCGAGTTGGGCTGCCAGTTCCTGAAGCGGTTGTGAAATTAGCACCGGACGCGGGAGGGAGTCAAGGCGATCGCTGAACTCTTGGGGCAGCTTTCTGGAATTAGTTTTCAAACATGCCCGAGGGTGGCTTGGTGCGTGCAAAGTGGGACGCGGGCCGACAAGGTCGCACACGGCGGGACACTGGTGTGCGAAGGTGGGACACCATCGCATGGCATCGATCGGCGAACCTATTTTGTTGAAAATAAGCGGATTGACTCTATGCCCGAAATCGTGGGGTCAACACCAGAATGGCCGGCGGCCGGCTTTGGGGCGAGGGCTGCGACCGCGTCAATCCTCGCACCGATGCGACATAATGCCCGACACTTGTTTGGGGAGGCAGGGATATGGCTTCTACGATTGAGCAGCGCGGCCCACGGCTGGGCCTTGAGGAGCTGAAACAAGCCGCTGCGGAGCTGCGCGCGGTCGACATTATCGACATTTTTGCCGCCGAGTCGGGCCATCCGGGGGGCACGCTCTCCATCATGGATATCGCCGCGGCGCTTTATTTGCGTGTGCTTAACCACGATCCCCAGGACCCCGCCTGGCCCGACCGCGACCGCGTCTTCTGGTCGGCGGGGCACAAGGCTCCGGCGCTCTATGTGGCTTTGGGGAAGGCGGGATATTTCCCCTTGGACGACACCGTGCTGCTCCGCCAGTTCGGCGCGAGGTTCGAGGGCCACCCAAATTGTCTGAAATTGCCCGGCGTCGAGGTCTCCAGCGGCTCCCTGGGCCAGGGATTGGGAGTGGCGGTGGGCAACGCGCTCGCTGGCAAGCTGGCGGGGCGGCCCTACCGCGTCTATTGCATTATGGGCGACGGCGAGCAGCAGGAGGGAAGCATTTGGGAATCCGCCATGGCCGCGGGGCACTACAAGCTGGATAACCTGTGCGGAATCATCGACAAAAACGATTTGCAGATTGACGGCTGGGTGCGCGACGTGATGGACATCGACCCCCTCGCCGAGAAGTACGCGGCCTTCGGCTGGAACGTACTGAAAGTCAACGGGCACGACCTAAGCGACATTTTGTCGGCCTTTGAGCGCGCTGCCTCCACCCCCCTGCGCCCCACGGTACTCCTTGCCCACACGATAAAGGGGAAGGGTGTTTCCTTCATGGAAAATCAGGCAGGCTGGCACGGCATCGCCCCCGACCGCGCCAAGTTTGACAAAGCGATGGTCGATCTCTCGACCCCAGCGATGCCCCCCGAGCGGCAGGCGGCGATGCTGGCGAAGGCCCAGGCGCACGCTCTAACAGCCTCCACCCGAGCGCGAGCCAAGCTGCCGCGGTTCCAGCGCGATTATTGGTGGAATTCGGGCGATGCGATGAAAGTTGACATGGACCCCACGCGCATGGGCTTTGGGCGAGGCCTGGAAGCGGCCGGCGCCGACGAGCGTGTGGTGACCGTGCACGCCGACATCTCCGGCTCGATCAAAATCACGGATTTCGAGGCCAAGCACCCCGAGCGCAAGAATCGAGTCTTCAGCGTGGGAATTGCCGAGCAGAACATGATGGAAGTGGCCGCCGGCCTGGCGAAAGAGGGTCTGATCCCGGTCGCCGGAACTTACGGCGTGTTCGCTTCCGGGAGATGCTGGGACCAGATTCGCACCACCATCTGTTACTCCAACTTGAACGTCAAAATTGCCGGCGCGCACGGAGGCATTTCCGTGGGAGCAGACGGCGCCACGCACCAGGCGCTGGAAGAGATTGCCTTGATGGCCATCCTTCCCAATATGCACGTGGTTGCGCCGTGCGACTCGGTGGAGACGGAGCGGGCCACGCTTTACAGCCTGATCGATTTGCAGGGGCCGGTCTACATCCGCTACGCGCGCGAGGCCACACCCGTCGTGACCACGCGCGAAACGCCGTTCAAATTCGGAGTGGCCAACGTCATCCGCTATCGAGGCGCCAAGCCGCGCTTCGTCGAGGCGTTTCAAACCGTGCTTTCCACGGACTATCTAAGCGAAGGTGAAGATGTTTCCATTGTGGCTTGTGGGCCCATGGTGCCGGAAGCGATGCGCGCCGCGTGGCTGCTGAAGGAAGAGCAGGGGATCGAAACGCGCATTTTGAACGTGCACACCGTAAAGCCTCTGGACGTGGCGGCGCTTGTGCGCGCGGCGGAAGAAACCGGGCTCGTGGTGACCGCGGAAGAACATCAGGTGGGAGGCTTCGGCAACATCGTGGCGGGAGCGATTCTCGAAAACCGTCAGAATTTCCAGTCGCCGCTTCTGCTCGATCGGGTGGGCGTTCCCGATTGCTTTGGCCTCTCCGGCAAGCCCTGGGAGTTGATGCAGTGGTTCGGCCTGAGCGCCGAGCACATCGCGGAGCGCGTACTGAAGCTCCACGCCAAGCGCGCCACCGCCAAACGCTTGGCGGCGTGAAATAGTGCGTGCGAAGCTTTGATTCTATAAAGTCGTCGGCTCCTTTCCCGGCAGTCCCTGGTCAGGACTCAACGCAAGTCTACCGGCTCTAAGGGGCCGACGACTTTATAGAATCAAAGCTTCGCAGGTCGTAGCGCCGACCTTCAGGTCGGCAGTTCTTAATTCCCCCTCGTGCTAACCTGAAGGTGAGCGCTACTCTATGGCAAGGTGTTCCTGCGCCATGACCTCCAGAAAAAGGGTGATGACCGCCTTTGAGCACCACCCGCCCGACCGCGTTCCGGCATGGTGCGGGTCATCGCCGGAGTTCTGGGAAAAGGCGAAGCGGGCCGCAGGATTGGATGACGAGGGGCTGCGCGTGCGGCTGGGGGATGATTTTCGCAGGGTTTTCGCGGTTTATGCCGGGCCGGAATTTACCCTCTCGCCAGGCGCGAGCTCTCGCACGATCTTTGGCATCGAGCGCGCGGGGTATAGGTACGGCCAGCCCATGAGTCATTCTCTGGCGAAGGCGACGATCGCGGAAGTCCACGCTTATCCCTGGCCGGACCCAGCTTGGATGGACGTCTCCCCCATTCGACAGCACGCGGAACAGTACGAAGGGAAATATGCCATCTTGGGAGGAGATTGGTCGCCCTTCTTCCACGATGCCGTGGACCTGCTGGGTATGGACGTTCTCTTTCTTAAAATGTACGATGAGCCGGAGTTGGTGGACACCGTCTTGCAGCACCTCGTGGATTTCTACGCGCACGTAAGCCAGCGCATCTTCGATGCCGCGGCGCGAGCCCTCGACATCTTTTTTATCGGGAACGATTTCGGCACCCAGCGTGGCCCGGTGATGACTGTCAATTTCTTCCGGCGTTTCATGCTTCCCCACCTCGAGCGCTTGGCCCGATTGGGGCGCGCCTACGGTCTGAAAGTGATGATGCACTGTTGCGGTGGATACGCCCCGCTGATTCCGCAAATGATCGAGGCGGGGCTGGATGGCCTGCACGCCGTCCAGCCTTCCTGCGAGGGGATGGACTTGGCCACGCTGAAGCGCTCCTTTGGCGACAAAATCCTGTTCAACGGGGCGATTGATTCTCACCACGTGCTGATCAAGGGAACACCGGAGTCCGTTCGGGAAGAAACGCGCAGGGTTCTCGATATCATGAAAACCGGGGGCGGATATGTGGCCGGGGCCAGCCATGATTATATCCTCGAGGAAACGCCCGTCGAGAACGTCTTCGCCATGTTCGACGCCGTCGCCGAATTCGGCCCGTACAACTAAACCGCAGCATCCGTTCCCTTGACGATGCCCACGAGAGACCAAATCCTGGCGAGAGCGGCGAAATACCTCACGGCGGTGGGGATGATTCTGCCGCCAGCTTACGTCATACCCATCGCTTTATCGGAAATCTCCGGTTATTTCGGCCGGCTGGATCTGTTGGCTTGGATGGCTGACCTGGCAGGGCTGCTCAGCGTCCCGTGGGAGATTGTTGCCACCCTTCTAATTATCTTCCGCTGGCGCGACCTTCCCCAGCGCTTCTGGATTCTCTACTGCGTGAACGGCCTTTTGGCATACATGTCCGTGCCCATTTACCGAATGCACTTCGGGCTCTACCGATAGTCAACCCGCAGGGCGGTCCGCGAACCCGCCCTGTCCGAATTACGCTCCGACCGGACCGGCGGACACATTGCGAACAAAAGATCTCACCCAAAGCCGCGAAGCCGCAAAGGCCGCAATGCAAGCAAGGCCGTTGGTCTTGCCTTGTTCCGTCTTGGCGAAGATGAACCCCTGCACCATAGGACGATAAGGCGACTACACATCCACGTGACCAGGGCGATCTTGATTCTCCCCAGTGTCATGGAAGGGCGTTTTTCAGTCCGAACCGCCTTTGCAGCTGATCTGGCCTCCCCGGCCGCAGTTCGTTGACCGACCACACTTCTACAAGTAGGGTGTTACATAAGCCAAGAGGTCAAGGAAGGAGGGATGACGGAGAGGTGTATGAGGAATCGGCTTGAAAAGAGGCACTTCCGAGTTTTTCCGAACCCGGAGGAGGCAGATCTGGCCCCTTCCTGGGCCCCAACTCGCTCGGGAAAGGCAGCGTGAAGAAAACGCTTTCAACGGAGGCCAACGGGTGTAGAATCCGTGCTGCCTAAGTTGCGAAAAATAAAATTCTGAATAATCGGTTACGCAAGTCCTGTATCAGGAAGGAGCACTATGACGATTACAGCGACCCATGCCGGCGACGCCGTAGTCCTGTGCGTCGCCGGGCGCCTGGATGCCATTACCTCGCCGGAATTCGAGAAAACGTGCCTGAAGAGCATCAACTCCGAAAGCCGGCGAATGGTGTTGGATTTTGAGGGCGTGGAGTACATCAGCAGCGCCGGGCTGCGGGCTATCCTTCTGGCTGGAAAGAAGATCCATGCGGGCGGCGGTGTGTTGGGGTTTAGCGGTCTGCGCGACACGGTCAAAAGCACAATGGAAATGGCTGGTTTCTGCGCGCTGTTTCCGGTCTATGAGTCCACGGAGGCAGCCCTTGAGCCTCGCTGACGCCGCTCCTCATGCGCCGCACTCCGACACACTGAAACTGACCTTGCCCAACCAAATGCCGTACCTGCAACTGGCCCAGTCGTTCGTGCGGGAAGCTGCCGCCCACTACGGCTTCCAGGGCGCCAGTCTGAGCCAGATCGAACTGGCGGTGGAAGAGGCCGTCACCAACGTTATGCAGCACGGCTATGACGCTGAGGAAAGTCAGGCCTTCGACATCACCTGCGAACACCTTCCGGGCGGCATCCGCATCATCATTCATGAAATGGGCATGCCCTTCGATCCGAGCCATATCCCCGAGTATCGGCCCGGTGAGTCCGCCGGCATGGGCGTGTTCCTGATGAAGACCATCATGGATGATTGCTCCTTCCACAACCTCGGCCCTCTGGGCAAGGAAACGCACCTGATCAAGTATCTGCCCGCGCCTGCCGGAGAAACCAGCGCTCCCGAGGCGCTTCCCACGGCCGAACCCGCCGCCATCACACAGAAGATCAAGTACGGCGTGCGGCTGATGCGCGAGGAGGAAGCCATTGAGGTTTCCCGGTGCGCCTACAAATCCCATGGCTACAGCTTCTTCGACGACCACATTTATTATCCCGCCCGCCTGGTGGAGTTGAACCGGAGCGGCGAACTTATCTCCGCCGTGGCGGTCACCGAAGACAACGTTTTCATGGGCCACGGCGCCCTCCTCTACCAGTACCCGGAAGACCGCATCGCCGAACTTACCTTCGTCTTCGTGAATGTGGAGTACCGCGGGCAGGGCGCCCTCGGCCGGCTGCAAGATTTCCTCCTCGCCACACCGAAGCCACGCGAGTTGGCCGGGATATACGCTTACGCGGTGGCGAACCACGTCTTTACGCAGAAGGCGCTGGTCAAGGGAGGCTTCAACGACTGTGGCATCCTGCTGGCCACCAGTCCGGTAAGCTGGAAATTCAAAGGCATCGCCGGCGACGCATCACAGCGCATCAGCGTAGTGCTGGCTTTCAAGTACATGGAAACGCCCCGCCGTCTGACGCTGTATGCGCCGGCCCACCACCGCGACATGGTGGCCAAACTCTATCGCAACCTGGGCGTTGAACATGGCTTCGGCACGCCGTCGCTCGGGGCGCCACCCGCGGGGACACCGGAAATCCTGAGCAGCGTCAACGCGGCAGAAGGTTGTGCGGAGATCTTCGTGGCCCGATACGGCGATGGCGTGGTCCGCGAGGTGCGCAAACTGTTGCGCGGCTTTTGCCTGCAGCAGGTGGCCGCCATCAACCTGTTTCTGAACCTGGAAGACCCGGCCACCTTCCTGCTGACCCAGGAATTCGAAAAGCTGGGCTTTTTCTTCGCCGGAATCCTGCCATGCGCCCGCGTGGGTGACTCTCTCATCCTGCAATATCTCAATAACGTCGATCTCGACTACAGCAAGATTGCGGCGTATACGGAAGCTGCCAAGGAGATCCTGGCCTACATTCAGGCGCACGATCCGGTGAGCACGATCTGATGTTTCCCGAATTGCAGGGTGGCAAATACTGCCACGTGAGTCTGGAGGCCGAGGCCGTCCGGTGGAGCGGCGAGCATCGCGAGCTGTTCTCCGCCGCGGGCAACCCGTTTCTCGATCCCCCCGTCTGCGAGCGCATGATGGATGAGGTTCATCGCCGCTACGGCGTGGTGTGGTCATACGGTGGCTACCTGGAGAACCGCAGCCGCCTCTGGCGCGGGAGCTATCTGGAAGCAACGGGCAACTTTCTGCACCTGGGCGTGGATTGCACGGTGCCGCAAGGTACCCGCGTCGCCATGGATTTTCCGGCCAAAGTCATCCTGGTGGACCACGACCCGGACCGCGACGGCGGTTGGGGAACGCGCGTCTTCCTGGCCTCGGACGGGCCGGTGTTCGTGTATGCCCACTTGCAGAACGTGGGAGTAGAACCCGGTCAGGCCCTGGAGACTGGCACGGTTTTCGCCGAGGTGGGGGGGCCGCCAGAAAACGGCAACTGGCATCCCCACCTGCACGTCCAGGCCATCCGCGCGGGGCTGTTCCACGAAATTCTGCTGGAGCGCTTCCAGGAACTCGACGGTTACGGGCACCCGGATGCGAGTACCGAGTTGCAGCAGGACTTTCCCGATCCCCGGCCCTACCTCGGTTTGTAAGGCTCGCCTGAGGTGCGCAGAGGAACCCCCGTTTTAGAGCCTGTTCTCCCGAATGCATCATCAGTTAGGGAAAGCACTCGAACTGCTTGCCTGGCGAGGTCTGGCCACCTATTACTTCCTGTTCTTCAACTCGTTGGAGACGGGGCGCGTAAGCCTGGCGGGCATCACCCGGTATCCCACCGAAGAGTGGATGACGCAAATGGCTCGTACCGCGGTGTGCGAGTCATCCGGGTGTCTGCACCAACATCGCTACGTTGTTCCTCGCCAAGATTAAGAACTGACTTGAAATGAATAGAAGACATAGGGACCGCGGAACATGTTATATGGATCAGATTGGGCCTCTTACGGAGTATGGTCGAAGGACAACGTGTTCTGGACGCTTACCCCCGATTAACGCGAAGGGTGTTGTGATCCCGATTCACTTGGACGTCGGCTAACCGGAGATTTAACCCTCACGGGTCCAAATGAGGTTCGAGGAAGTAGATCCCGCCTTGTTGCCTTATGTTCGCGAACGTTTCCCCAGGTGCAATCCGAAGTTCTGGGTAAAGGACGGCGTACTCGGCAATCCCCTTGGCTGCAACCGCCCACTCAGGAAACTGAGCCACTACCGAAGATTGAGTTGATCGGTACGGGTACTGAAAGGATTGCTGGCAGGACAGAACGTCCGGAGACACTTCACCCTGGCAGGCATGGATTTGCAATGAGAGATCCAGACCGGAGCAATGGCGGAACCCATTTCCATAATGTAGCTTCGAGCGGACGAGTGGACGTGTCAGTGAAGATTAGGGTGACTTGCAACCCGGCATAGCCTTGCGGCCAGGAAGGGGCACCGCCCGCTTCTCATAGGTACTGTGGTACGGCTTCCGGCGGTGCGTTGCCAATAACTTGCTCGCAATCCGGGCGATGGTGTTACGCTCAGCGTTTGGAGGCCAAAATGGAAATCCCGGTTAAGGTATTCTGCTCTCCCGCCCGCTACACGCAGGGCCCCCACGCCACAGAGCAACTCGGCGCCGAGATCCGCAATCTCGGGCTTGATGGACCCGCCCTTATTGTTGCCGGGCGCAACGCCATTCGCCTGCTGGCGGAGACTTGGGCAAAGACCTTCGCGGCGGTGGGGATGACCTACGAGGTCTTCCCGTTCACCGGTGAGTGTACTCCGGCGGAAATCCGTCGTGGAGGTCAGGCGGCGAAAGCCATGAAAGCACGGGTGGTGATTGGAGCTGGAGGTGGCAAGGTTTTGGACACTGCCCGTGCCATCGCCTCAGATCTCTCGTTTCCCGTGGTCAACTGTCCCACCATTGCTTCCAGCGATGCTCCGTGCAGTGCCCTTTCCGTCATCTACACGGAAGATGGGATCGTGGAAGAATTGCGCGTTTACCGACGCAATCCGGACCTCGTGCTGGTTGATACTGCGGTCATCGCCAAAAGTCCCGTGCGTCCATTGGTCGCCGGCATGGGTGATGCTCTGGCGACCTGGTTTGAGGCCAAGGTCTGCGTCCAGGGAGGCAGGAAGAACATGCGCGGCGGAGCCTCCACGCGAACCGCGCTCGCCCTGGCCGAGCTTTGCTACAAGACGCTCCTGGAAGACGGCGTCGCGGCCATCGAAGCACTTAAACAACAGAGGCCCAGCGAACCGCTGGAACGCTTGGTGGAAGCGAACACCCTGCTCTCCGGTCTGGGTTTTGAATCTTCCGGGCTTGCCGCTGCCCACGCCATCCATAACGGCCTCACCACCGCCCCTGGTACCCATGGCTACATGCACGGTGAAAAAGTTGCCTTCGGGGTCATCGGTCAACTCATGCTTGAGTCGCAGCCGCCGTCCGTTGTCAATGAAGTCCTGGAATTCTCGACCAGCGTGGGACTTCCCATCACCTTCGCCGAGATCGGCATCGGCAACCCCAGCCCGGAACTGCTCGAAATGGTGGCAAAGCGAGCCACAGCCCTGGGCGAGACTATACACAACGAGCCAATCACGGTGACGCCGGAGTTGGTAGTGGAAGCCATGCGGGCGGCCGATTCCGCCGGGACTTTGTTTCGGCAACCTTCGCAGAGGCATGCTCGCCCCTAATTTCCTCCGGTCAGGCGCAGATTTAGGCGCTAACGAGAATTGACCCAGGGATGCCTGGCAAAAATGATCCACCCCAAGAGCCTTCAAGCACGGGAGTCGAGGTCCCTGATCGAAGCGTGCCCATGCAGTGATCTCCAGCCCAGTCTGGCGATTTGGCACGCGCCAGCGAAGATGCCCGGTCTGGGGCTAAATTACTCATGTGCAATTGGTTGCCGACTACCTACATGCTCCTCCCGAGATGATGAGGACAGAATACCTTATACTAAGCAGCATTCGTTGGGATACTAACGATCCAATCGAATCCGGCGACTTGGGCCACTCGTTGCGCGTCATTTTCAAGAGTCGCCAGCACTTCAACCAAACGATCCTCCACCGCCCGCAGGCTGTCGAAGACGCGGAGGCTGCTTTCGCCCTCTACAAAAACAATATTTGCCGCCTGCTACCCTGGGTCAACCCTGCGGTCGAGAGGCCAAAATTGGAAATGCGGCCGGACCCACTGCGTCTCAATGGGCAAGCACTTTCCGAATGTGCCGTTATACATCAACTTGATTAAACGAAACGCGTTCGCCCCTTCGCGAACACTTCGTGGGTGCTCGTTGCTTAGTGTTGTGCGGTTGGTAATCCAAATATCATACGACGACCTCAGCGCTACGCGGGATGTTCAGCGGTCGGAACAGTTCTTTCAGCATTGCCGCCATCTCGGCAGCGTGCGGTTCGCGCCACATCGTCCAGTGATCCCCGCTCACAGGACGAAGATGGAATTCGGCTCGACATAGATCACGCCAGCCCAGCCGCCTTTGTTCTTGAATAGTTGGTCTGACTCGCGGGGGGAAAGGCAAGAATTGTGCAACGGGGACATGGAGCGGTTTCGGAACGTAAATCTCGGCGAAGCGCGCCGCCCTACTCCCGATGTTGCCCCCTGGAACCCGCGGCGTCCATCCGGCACGCAGGGCCGTTCTGTCGATGTGGGCAAGGCCCCTGTCCCGGAGAAAACGGCCAACGGTTCTCGCATCGGAAAGAAGCGTGGGAAGGTTGATGCGGAAAGCCCGCTCTCTTCCACGGCCAGAATCCTGGGCAATATGGCGGAAATACCCGACGCCCGCTCGGAGTGATTGGAGGAGTTTGGGATATCCAGGTGCGGGGGTATCGAAGAGCACTACCATGCGCACGTCCTCGCCGCGGGCCAGCAGTTGATGAGCCGCTTCAAACGCCACTATTCCCCCAAGACAGTATCCGCCGAGAAGGTATGGACCGTTCAGCCGTGCGGCGCGAATCGTCTGGCAGACTTCTGTCGCCCGCGCCTCGACCGTTGGCAACCGCCCCGAATCGCCGGCCGGGTTTCTGAGAACGAAGAAAGGCTGGTCATTACCCAAGTGCCTGCAAACGTGGAGGAAACGGATTGCATTATCGGCCTCCGGGGCGATGACGAGGAGGGGCAGAAGCGATCCCTCGGATCGAAGCGGGATTACGTCGTGGCGCGACGCGTTCCCCTGGGAGCGCTCGTCTGACTCCAGCATCGCGGCCAAGCGCGCGATCGTGGACGCCTGAACCAGACTGGCAAGGGAAATCTCCCTATCGAATTCCCGCTCGATGAGGGTGATCAAAACCGTCGCGCTCAGACTGTCGCCGCCGGAATGAAAAAAGTCGTCGGTTACGCCCATGCACGATATGCCGAGCGCTTCCTGCCAAAGCGCCGCGACCCGCTTCTCCGTGGGGGTTGACGGTGGTTGGAATCTCGACGTCGGACTCAGCCTTGTGGCTTCGAGTCGCGGCAGCGCCTGAAAATCGATCTTGCCGCTGAACGTGTGCGGCATGTCGTCTAGCACGAGGAACTCCCCTGGAATCATGTGCGCGGGCAAGCTCCTGGACAAGTGCAAACGAAGCGCGTCTGCGAAAGGCGCCTCCGGACCGGGCCACGTTATGTAAGCCACCAAACGCTCCCGGCTATCCGTGGTGACGGCGCACTCACCAACGCCCGGGCATCGCTGGAGCGTTGCTTCGATCTCTTCCGGCTCGATCCGGAAGCCGCGGATTTTGACTTGCCGGTCCACTCGCCCGAGAAAGATGAGGTTGCCATCGGGAACGCGATAAACCAAATCCCCGGTTCGGTAAAGCCGGGCGGTGGGATCTTGGCGAAATGGATCGGGAAGGAACTTCTGAGCGGTCAACTCGGGATGGTTGAGGTAACCGCGCCCCACCGCATCGCCACCGATGTAAAGTTCGCCGGGAACCCCCACTGGAGGCACATTCCCATCGCTATCGAAAACGTAGGCTTGGGCGTTGGCGATGGGTTTGCCAATCGGCACGTTCGAAGCACCCTCCCAGGCTGACGAGCCCGCCTCATAAATCGTGACCATGGGACAGGTTTCCGTCGGCCCGTAAGCATTGAAGGAGCGTATTCGGTGGCCGACAAGCTGCGTCCAGGTCCGGAAGGTCGCCGGATCCACACGTTCCATTCCGATGGCCACCGCGCGCAGAGATTGCGGCAGTTCGAATCCTTCGGTAGAGAGGGCTGAAACCCACTCCTTCCACCAGGAGGATGGCAGGCCAGTCACGGTAATGCGGCGCTCTACCAGGAATCGAAGGAATTCCCGGAGTGACGTGTTTTCCCGGTTCAGGCCGAAAACCAGTGCCGCGCCCGAGCAAAGAAACGTGAACACCTCCGACACGAAGACATCCGAACCCAGAGAGGCAAACTGCAGCCGGCGGTCGGCGGGCGAGGTTCCGAATACCCCGGCGACCGCTTGGGTGTAGTTCACCAGGGAGCGATGGGTGACGACGGCCGCTTTAGGCCTGCCTGTGGAGCCTGATGTGAACATGACGTACGCGGCGTTGGCCGGCACGGCGATGTCTGGAAGGTTCTCCGTGGACTGCCGGGCAATTCCGTGTTCGAGTGTTTCCAAGCGCAACGCCTGACCACCGCACCTGGCCAGCTCCGGAACGCCTGCCTCGGAACAGAGAACAAACTTTGGGCGGGCATCCTCCAACATCACCGCCCGGCGCTCAGGCGGAAGTGCCGGGTCCAGGGGCATGAACGCCGCGCCCGCCTTCAACACCGCCAGGACGGCGATCACCACCTCGGGGCCACGAGGCATGTGCAGGGCAATCACGTCCTCGGGCCCAGCGCGGTATTCGCGCAGCAACCACGCCAGACGGTTGGCGCGCCGGTTCAGTTCCTGAAAGGAAACTGTTCCTTCTGGATGTTCCAGGGCTGTATTTCCAGGGGTCCGCTGCACCTGTTGCTCAAAAAGTCGATGCACGCATTGGTCTCGATCAAATCGCGCGTCAGTCTGGTTTAATTCCCGGAGATGCCAATTCTGCTCCCGCTCCGGCAGCATTTTCAGCTTGGCGAGGGGGCCATCCTTCTGCGAAAGGAAACTCAGCAGGAGCGTCTCGAGATGCTCCGTCATGCCGGAGACAGTTCTTTGACTGAATAGACGCGCGTCGTAGACGATTTCCAGGGTGAGCCGCGGCGCGCCATAAGCGACGACCGTGAGCGGCGAATCGGTGCGCTGCAGGCGGTGGAACGTGCGATGCAACCAGGGGCCTCCCAGCTTCCTCAAGGTTTCACCCGGCGGCTCATGATCGTAGACCAACACGCTGTCAAAAAGCGGCAGGCTCGCGCCACCCCATTGCCGGATCTTGTCGAGGGAAGTGTGCTCGAACTCGCGAAGCGCGAGCCACTGGCCTCGAAGTTGCCTCAACCACGGCAGCAGGTGCGCAGTGGATTCGACCGAAACCCGGAACGGCAGCGTGTTGATGAAGAATCCGACGCCGTCCGCCTCGCCCGGCTGTTCTTTTCGCCGGCCGGTTCGCGTCACCCCAAAAACGACATCCGGACGGCCACTGTAGCGGCCCAACAACAGCGTCCACGCGGCCTGAATCAAGTTGTTCACCGAGACATCGTGACGTCGCGCAAAACTCCGTACCTCGTGGGTAGCATCCTCAGGGAGCGTTCGACTTTCCTTGGCGAAGTCCTCACGCGGCACCTCGGAATCCAGCCGGAGGCGATCGACGACGTAATCGGTGGTTTGCGACAGCCCCGCCAACTGTTCCCGCCAAAACCGTTCTGCGGCCACCGTATCCTGCTGCTCAATCCCTTTGAGATGGTCGCGAAAATCTCCGGAATCCGGGAGCAGGGCTTCGTCTCCCCGCCGCCGCGCGTCGTACAACTCAAACCACTCCCGCCAAACGACAAGAAGAGACCATCCGTCGAGCAGCGCATGATGACAGGTCCAGACAAGCGTCTGGCAGTTTTCCGGCATCCGCAGCAGGGTGAAGCGCATGGGGATGCCTTCGGAAAACGCGAATCCGCGTTCCCGGTCCTCGCGCAGAAAGGCAGCGAGTTTCTCTTCTGCCTGATGGCCGGCGATTTGGGTCCAATCCAGCTCCTGCCAGTGGAAATCCGGATCCTCATGGATCTTGAGATGAGGATCCCCGTTGGCCGCCGTCTCGACGCTCGCCCGCAGCGCCGCGTGCCGTTGCGCCACTTGGCGCCAGGTCCGTTGCAAGAGCCCGGAATCCAATTCCTCAGCCGACTTGCAGATATCCTGAATTATATAAACGCCGGAGCGCGGCGCTCGCCGGGACGCCAAAACCATGCTTACTTGCAGCCAAGTGAGGGGGCAGAACTCTCTCGAATGGGCGGGACTCACTGGGGAACTCCGTGGGAGTTACGCGGACCGCGTCGGGGCCGCAGTACTAGGATCGGGCAGCGCCTCCCAAGGTAAGATGGTGAAGTCGAGATAGAAGCGACGTCGAAGAACTCGCATAACACCGATAGGAGCTCGCTCCGCGTCGTGAAGGTATAAACCGTCTGCGCGCCTCGATACAGTTCCATCATCTCGATGGCGGATTGATCCCAGCCCGTGCGCGAAGCGAGCTCTGTGGCATCAACGTTTAAGCTTGCCCAGTACCGGTACACCTCGTTCACAACCAGGCCTTCCCGTGCGCTTTGCTGCACCGCCATCAGCAGGCGGAATTTGAATTCGTTGAAGGTGGGAATGGGAGCGTGGAACGTGGCCTCGAAAACATCCTCGGGACGCTCCTGGACATCAGGCTGGAGATAGCACCGCAAAAGGAAGATCCCGTCGCCGTCCAGCGCGCGAAAGACAGCCTCTGCCAGCCTTCGAAATCCCTCCGGATATATCAAACCCAAACAGTTTATAGACCCGTCCCCGATCACGACGTGGCATGAATGCTCCCTCAGCGGCAATGCCAGCCAATCGCCTTGGACGGCCCCCCGCACCCCGGCAACATTCCCAGGCCAGACACGACGCACCATCGCGAACGAGCCATCAACAGCGACCAACACAGAGGATTTGGGCCAGCGCATCCTCGCGATCAGTGGCGTGACCCCGAGGAGCAGCGCCTGCACTGGAATGCCGGGATGGCTGGCCGCCCATGCCGCCGTGGTTTCTTCCATAAAACCAATTTCCTCGGGGGACGGCACCAAGGGCGGTCGCAGCGCCCCGTAGCAGCCAGCGAGGACATTCCAGTAGGACGCCGCACAATTCTTTGCGGGCATATCGACCGGAGTTTCTCCGGAGTTTTGGGTCATGATCTTCTAGCCGAAGGTCAATATACACCTGACCCCCGCTCAAAGCAATCTTTCGTATCGGTCAGGTTTGGCCGGGTTGCCCGGTCGGAGCGGGCTTACGTTTGCCCTCTTTGGTAGCCTGTTCGCATGTAGCATTCTACCCGTACAAATGGCCCACCTGGACTTGCTAGCCACCGCTTCGTCTCCCGTTGGACCGTCTCCGGGTGTATCGTCGCGCACACGGAAAATACTCTAATGTGGTCGCAGAGGAATCTATTCGCTCTTCTCACTGCAAGTTGTGGCTGCGCAGGTAGTTCCGGCGCTGTTGAGGATTCGGAATGAAAAGTCGCCTTTCCGTCATAGACGCCACTAGGCCGTATAACGGCCATACCACCCCGGTGCGAGGCGGCGCTGGCGATCCGGTCGTTTTGTCACCCTCGCTGACAAGCTCGCGGGGCCGTTTCCTACCGGTAGGAAATCACCGGCGGGAATTGTAAAACCTTTCCCCATTCGGAGCAAATTCCGTCGGAATTTAGTTGACAACATATCTAGCTTTAGCCTAGTATGGAAGATGCGGGGAAGCGTCCGAACGGGCGCGCGAAGGCCGGAAAATCCTCCCTGCTTGCCACGATGTGTATGAAACGAAAACGCTTCGACAAAATCCGCGAGATTGTTTCAAAATCCTATCTTGTTGCTTTTAAAGCATTAACTCGTCGGGGCGGTTTCTGGCGCGCGAAAAAAGGGAATTGAAAAATAAAACCTAGTTTCGCGATGTTATTGAAAACACATATAGAAAAAATGTCTGCTTTTCGGCTTGCCACGATGTTTATGAAAACAAATATCTTACGCGAGACTTTCCACGATGTTGTTGAAAACGCAGGAACTTAGGGCAGGGCGCCGAGATGGAAAGTGGCCTCTGGGGCGCCGCGCGGAAACGCGGGCCACTTTTTGCCTCCGGCCACTTCATCAGCGCTCAAGAGGCTAGGCCGAGCCGAAGGGGCAGGCAGAACGTCATCCTCCTTATGCCACCGAACGGTTTGCCATCCCGCGGGTTGAAGAAGACCGGAGCCTTGTGGCGCAGTCCTTGAGCCGCAGGTCGCGCTACGGGCAGTTCTATCGGGCAGTGAGATAAGTATCAGATCGCGTTTGAGTTTACGGACCGAGGCAGTTGGTCTAATATGCAAAAGGGTTTGACATCCACAATGCAGGAGGGTTCGAAATTGACGCTACACGCGCATTCGTTGCCGACGTCGGTTGAGCAGTTGGACGTGCAAATCGACCGGCCCGGGGGGCTGGAAGACGTCGGGTACATGACGTGTATGACCATGGTGCTGATTGGGAACTATTCCCAGACTGGGCATTTTGGCGGGCCATTGGCGTACACGCCCTACAACGTGGCGGCGCATCTGGCGGGGCCGGAGCTGGGCGGACTGCGCTACGACTACCGCCGCCCGAAGCATCCCTATTGCGACAAATTCATGCTGGCGGGCGGGCACAATATCCCTACAGGCTATGCGCTGTGGATGATCATGGGTCAAGCGTTGGAACGAAAGTCTAGGGCTACGGGCGATCCGCGCTACCACGTGGACCCGAAGGTGGCCATCCTGCCGATCGACGCCCTGGGTTTCCGCCGCGGCGCCGACGCCCTGAAGAACCTCCTCAAGGATCAGGGTTTGGCTGACCATCCATTGTTTGCTCAAGCAAAGTTGCGCGGCATCAAAGCCCTCGCCGGCCATGCGGAAAGCGTGGACGTGACCAACGACGTCAACGGCGGCCCGTCAGGAATTGGTATTGCCTCCTCGGCCGGCAAAGCGGCGTTCTGGAATATTGTCGGCGCCCCGAGTTCTCTGAAGGTGATTGCGCTGGAAGGCGAATTCGCCCTGACCGAAGGGCACGCGCAGGAACTCAAGACTCAGGCCCTGGCGCTCCAGGTGGGCAAGCGTCTACGCGTCCTGCTGTCGGACAACAACGCGGGCATTGACGACGTGCTTCTCGGGGGTGTGATCGATCGCAAGTTTGATGCCTACCGGCTTGTGGACCAATGGACTTCCTACGGTTGGAATGTCTTGACGCTGCCGAATGGCAACGACTACAGCCAGGTTCTTTCGGCGCTCAAAACCATGGAGGATTGGGACGATCAGGACCGTCGCCCGATCATCGTCGTTGGCCTTACGACGAAGGGGTACTGGCCGGGCGCAGTTGACGGCAAGATTCCAGGGTACGGCGATCAACTCGTCAGTTATCCCAGCCACCCCTACGCGCTGAAGATGAACTCGGACTACTTTGTGGGGCTGGCGAGCACGTTCGAGAAACAGTATGGCGTGACCTTCGAGGGCATTCGTCAGGGGCCGGTGGCCGATCCCCGCGAGCGGCTGATCCAGTTCAAGACCAACATCGATGTCGTGATGTCGCTGCTCGACCGCGACGGGCTGGGGGACTGGCTCGCGGACCGGCTGGTCGCGATTGGCGACACCGTCAAGAATGACTTCCCGCTGCATTTTGATGTTCACCGCGATCCTTTCTTGGATGAACGCCTCCGTGTGGCGAATCTTCCCACCCAGCCGCAAAAGGTGACGGTCACCAATCGCGTTTCCGGCGCCGAAAAGCAAGTGGCGATCACGCTTTTCCGCAAGCCCGGCGAGATGGCGGGGACACGGCGGGCGATCTCCGAATTTATCAAGTGGATGAACTACGTCACCGGGAACCGCTTCTTCACCATTGCCGCCGACCTTTCCGAGTCCATCAACATGGAGCACGGAAGTTTGTGGGGGCATTACAACCCGGAAACCAATCCGCTGGGAACACGCATCAAAGCCGCGATTCAGGAAGCGGGCAACGTTTCCACGGCCATCGGGCTCGTGAGCCAGAGTGCCAGCGTCGATCCCAACCAGTTCGCCGGAGTGTGGGCGATGAGCGGCACCTACGGTGCGTTTACGCCGCTCATGTACACGCCGGCCCGCGTCTGGAGCCAGCAGAACCAGGACAGCCGGTTCCGCATGGGGGTTCTGCATATTCTTGCCGCCCATTCCGGGCCGGAAACCGCTGCTGACGCGCGCACCCACTTTGGAATTTTTGCGACGCAAGTTTGGAAGCTCTTCCCGCGCGGTCAAACGATTCACCTGAATTTCTGGGATTACAACGACGTGGCGCCGGGGTATTTTGCCGCGGCGGAGATTGCCGCTCGCGATCCGAAAGTGGGCATCATTTCCATTGAAGTGGCGCGGCCCGACTTCAAGGTGGCCGACCGCGTCAAGTTCGCCGACACCGATCTGAAAGCTGCGGCCAAAGGCTTGTACGTCATTCGCGATTTCGCGCCGGGCAAGCCCCGGTCCGGCTACGTGCTGGTGCAGGGCTCGAGTTCCACCGTCAATCTGGTCAGCTTGTTGCCGCGCCTGGAAGAAGCCGGGCTGAATGTGAAAGTCATCGCCGCCGTCAGCGAGGAACTGTTCGACCGGCAACCGGAGGAGTATCGCCTTTCGGTGTTGCCGCCCGAAGCGTATTACGATCTGATGGTGGTGAGCACGGGAACGCGGCGGGTGATGCCGGTCCGGAACCTGGGACCGCTGACGGACGACTACTCGCTGACTTCGGACTGGGACAATCAGTGGCTCACGGGTGGCCTCGAGCCGGAAGTCATCGCCGAGGCGCACCTGGACCCGGAGTCAATTTTTGCGGGCATCCAACGTTTCGCCCATGATCGTGATCTTCGCTTGGCCCGCCAGCGCGAATTGTTGGCGTGAAGGTTGACCGGGGTGGGGCAGAGCGGCGGGGCTGCAAACCGTAGGGGCAACCCTCGTGGGCGCCCCCGACGCCAGCGCTGCCGTCATGATGGGCGGGCACAAGATCCGCCCCTACGTCGTTGCTAGCGGTGGGAGTTTACCCACGTGGCAATCCGTTCCAGCGCCTTCTGAATGTTCTCGACGGAATTCGCAAACGAGAATCGCAAATATCCTTCTCCCCAGGCGCCGAAGGCGGTGCCCCACAGGCAGGCCACGCCGGCGTCGGTAAGAAGCGCGTCAGCTAGTTCGCGCGACGATTTACCCGTTTGCCGGATGTTGGGGAAAACGTAGAACGCCCCGTGAGGCTGGCGGCAAGTGAATCCGGGAATGCGGTTCAGGCCGTCGACAATGACGGCGCGGCGGCGGCGAAACTCTTCACGCATCGCGTCCACCGAATCCTGCGAGCCCTGGAGCGCCTCGACGCCGGCAATCTGAGTGAAGCTCGCGGTGCAGGAATTTGAATTTGTCATCAGCAGCGTGACCTGCTTGGCCAAATCGGCCCGCATCACGCCGTAGCCCATTCGCCATCCAGTCATCGCGTAGGTTTTCGAGAAGCCGTTCAGGATGATGGTCTTCTCTTGCATGCCCGGGAACTGCGCGATGCTGGTGTGTTCGCCTTCATAGATCAGCCGGTCGTAGATTTCATCCGACATGACAAAGATGTCGCGGTCTGCCAACGCCTTCGCCAGGCGAGCGATTTCCGCGCGGTCCATTACTCCGCCAGTCGGATTGTGCGGACTGTTCAGAATCACGAGCCGCGTGCGGTTCGTGATTTTCTCCAGGATTTCGTCCACGTTCACGTCAAAGTCGTGGTCCTCGCGCAGGCCGTAGGGAACTTCCTTGCCACCCACGAATCGGATCATCGATTCATATATTGGAAATCCAGGATTGGGATAGAGCACTTCGTCGCCAACTTCAACGAGTGCCATGATGGCGAAAAACATGATGGGTTTGCCGCCGGGCGTAATCACCACCTCCGACGGGTCCACGCTGATGCCAAGGTGATGGGCAACGTCCGCAGCCGCGGCTTCGCGCAACTGGGGAAGCCCTGCCGACGGGCCGTAGTGGGTCCAACCCGCGCGCAGAGCGGCGATCCCCGCCTCGACGATGTTGGCAGGAGTGGCGAAATCCGGCTCGCCAATTTCCAGATGGATGATTTCTTTCCCCTGTGCTTCGAGCGCCCGAGCGCGGACGAGAACCTCAAAGGCACTCTCCGTTCCCAGGCGGTTCATGCGGCTTGCCAAACGTAAACTGCTGGAAATAGCGGCCATGGCGTGCCCCCCTCAGTACGGCGTGAATATGAATCAACTTTCAGGCTTCTAAAACTTGACAGGATATCCCTAGGCCAATTCAAAGTCCAGGCTGTGGGATCGTGTCCTAATTTGAGGCGTAGCGCAGGCTTCCAGCCGGCATTGAGCCGCCAAGATGCCCGCCGCTATCACGACTGTAACCCTGCTGGGTCGGAGAGGCCCTCTTCGGGTAAACGGTAACCTGTAATCGAAGGTAACTGCGTCGTCGCTGGGCTGAACCGGGGGAGCCTTCTCCGTCGCGCCCCGGTTCGGATCGGTCAATCCTCTCCGAGGTAAAACCACCAACTGGAGAGCCGGATGCGGGAGATCCGCCTGTCCAGTTCGGAGGGAGGGGGATTCGATTTCGATCGTTTCTCGCTACCCCTGTCAGCCCGATGCGCAAACATTTATGTCGCTCTATATAGCGTGATGTTCGCCCAGCCCTGACGCCTCCAAACCCACACCGCAGGGCACCAGGGGTTCGCCGATTTCCCGTCAAGTTGACCTAGGTCACCCGCAAATTGAGCAACGAATCCAAGTAAAGTTTGGACGCGCGGGACGGTCCCGGAGGTACCCCGGGACTAACTGCGGGCTTCGGTAGTGACTCAATTCGAAAATTGAACCATTCGGTTTCCTCTGGACACCTGAAAGGCACGTGCCATAATGGATGGCATGATAAAGCCAAGGAAGCTTCCAGTTGACACGAACCAACGCGCTCAACACATTGCAAAACTTCTGACTGGAGAATTGACAGGGGAACAAGATCAGGAACGGTCCGAAGTATCGATTCACTTCGCAGAGATTGGACGCAAAGGGGGTTTAAGGGGCGGTGCCGCCCGAAAGCAGAAACTGTCCGCGAAGCGTCGTAAGGAAATCGGGAAAATAGCGGCACAGGCAAGATGGAAATCCAAAACCCAGCAGTGATCTGTGTGTGCCGATTCAAAACGCTTCTGGGTTGGCTTCAGAAAACTTCTCAAATAATTCCTGTAAAATTCTGAAAAGTTCCTCCGCTTGCGGTGCGGCTTTCACCTGATCTTCGGTCGGCGATGCGGGAGGATTAATGACCCCTTTAGGGACTTGGATTCTGCCGTTTACAAGCTCATGCGCTGCGAGGTGCACTTGAAGAAAATATAGACCCACTTTAATCTGGCTCCATGGCAGCGTAATCGCACTATGCTGGATGACGGTATTAGGACCCTTCGATGGGTCGATTTTACCAAAAACCAATCTCAAATCCCAAGCGGTGGGCTCCAGCAATACGTGGTTAGCATAGTTTTCATAGAATTGGTCATCGGGAAGGCGTTCAAAGTTAATCGTGGTGCCAGGAAGTGCCTTTCCAGGATTTGAGTTTTCTGGTTCCATTTTAATTATCTCCCTTTATGTACTACCTGTGGCGAGCCGATGCTTGTTGGGGCAGAAAGCTGTTCTATGTATGTTTGCGCTGATCCTAAAGGCCTCTCGTAAATTGCAAAAGCTCCACTATGTTGTTTAAGCTCCTTTTGATACGTAATCTCGCAAACGCTCATTCCTGAAAGGTCGAGAGCCTTAACCCCAAGACCAGACTGAGTATTGAGTTTGAATCCTACGTTTCCAAACTGCGGTTCCGCGCCAAGCAACCCTTTGATGGCGGTAACGCCTGCGCTGACATTGACAGCTTTCATGAAACCTTCAATTGCTTCAAGTTCACTCTGATCAGTGTTACGACGAGTAGCAAGTGCTGGTTGGTTTTCATGCGCGGTTGATCCTCCAGACTCAGGAATAACCGCGATCTTGAGCCCTACGGCCTTCAAAATGCCATTGAGATTGACCAATGTGGGATTGCCAGCTTCGGATAAGCTTGTGTATAGGCTCTCGCGCGCTACCCCCGCAGCCTCAGCAACTTTCTTCATTCTATGCGCCTTGGCTACTTCTCTGAGGACAACTGGAAGCAAATCCGGATCCTCGCAGATAGCCGCGTTGACATAGTCGGCAGCGAGCCGAGGATCAGTCAATTCGCCAAGCATCCAAGCATCGAAGTCACCTGTTCTCTTAGGCATTGTAATCTCTCCAATATTCCACAGCCTTCTCGATATCGGCGTCCTGCGTCTTCTTTGTGCCTCCCCAGAGTAGAATGATCTCCTCTCCATCTATGCCAACATAGACCCGATATCCTGGCCCAAAGTCAATTCTTAGAGCTTATCCGTAAATAACTATTGAAACGTCGGAGGGATTAAGGCAAGATAGTTGCCCAAGATGCCACAGATAAAATCTTGGGAAGTTTCCGACGAGTTTTGGGCGAAGGTTGAGC
>JBEKLF010000075.1:0-32047 GCA_050010335.1 Terriglobia bacterium | reverse complement strand
GGTGGTTTCGGCAACGACGGCTCGCGCTTTCGAGACGAGTTTCCAATCGATGTGTCGTGGTCTTGACATGCCGCGATTGTATCATTTTTAGTCTCATCTTGAAAGCGAGCTAGAATAAGAACGCTTTCCACTGCGTAGGATTCAGGGTGAAGATTCTACGATCCGCCAGCGCCTCATCGGCGCGCGCCAGCGCGCTCTCGAGCACGAATTCGCTGACGGAGCGACGGGATGCCGCCGCCGCTGCCCGGAGCGTAGACTTGGCTTGGCGCGTTAGTCGCAAGTCGAGTTTTTCGCTGCGCGTGGTTCTTGATGGCATGGCTCCTCCTTCGGATATCCAGCGTATCGCCCCTGCCAGACAATGTCAAGACAGAGACAAGCCTCCGGTGAATCGGCAAAGCCATCATGGGGATAGCACGGCTTGCGGGTGTTTCTTGGCGATGGTGAGCAACTTGAGGGCTGTAGGGTCCTGCTGTCGCTCCCGCTTCCCAGCTTACGATGCTCATGAGACTGACCTTGAGAAACGGGGCGAAGAGCGCCTGACTTACATTAAGCGCCATGCCGATTTCCCTGATTTCGGCCGGCTTGAGAGGCCGCGAATGAACAATCTCGCGCAGGGGCGCCGAGACGCAGAGGCGTAGAGAAAGCAAAGCAGTTGTCTATTCCGAATCTCTGCGTCTTGGCGTCTCTGCGCGAGATTGTCTGTTTTTCAAAGTTTCGACCCTCTTGACACCCACCGCAGCGCGGCCGAAATCCCTGCCCCGACGTGACACACTATCCCACATCGGCTATCGGCAATGTTCGGCGAGAAGATGAATCCAATTGCCGGCTTCGAGAATCCCAAATCGAACCTCGCGCAACCAGGAGCTCCGACAGCGATCCTCTCGGGCCCTTCCCGGCGCCGGAGAAATCGCTCTCCCGGCGGGACACACTGCTCCGCATCGGCTATCGGCGGGGTCTGGGGAAGAGGTGAGACCCCTCGTAGGGCGCAGGAAGACCGTGGAACAGGAAAGGCGGCGGGCCGACAGCCAACCCCGCACGGGACCCACTCTTTCGCATCGGCTATCGGCTTGGTTGGGTAAGGAGATGAATCAAAATGGCGATTTGAATGGTTGCAGATTTCAAAGTGAGGATCGCCCCAGCCGAGGGCTCTGACGGTGATCGCCCCCGGCCCATCGCAGGGTGGCCAAAATCGCGCTCCCGGCGTGACACAATACCCCACCTCGCCTATCGGCAGGTTTAGGTGAAAAGATGAACCCATTTGCCGAATTCGCAAATCACAAATCACAAATCGAAGATCGCCTAAGCAGGAGCCCCGACGGTGATCCCCTCGGGGCCCATGCAGGGCAGCCGAAATCGCGCTCCCGGCGTGACACAATACCCCACGTCGGCTATCGGCAGGGTTGGGTGAATAGATGAACCCATTTGCCGAACTCGAAAATCCCAAATCGCAAAGCGAAGATCGCCGCAACCCGGAGCACCGATGGCAACCCGCTCGGGGCCAGCCCCCGGGCAGCCGAAACCGCTCACCCGGCGTGACACACTACCCCACATCGCCTATCGGCAGGATTAGGTGAGGAGATGAATCTACTTGCCGACCTTGAGAACCCCAAACCGCAAATCGTCAATTCCCCGTGGCCCATACACCAGCGGGGCCGGGACAAATCTTTAACCAGTGATTTGGCCGGTGAACCAGTCCTGGAAGGCTCGGGCTTTCTGGCTGAGGCTTGATCCCATCGGCCAAGCCAAAGTCCCCATGTCGAGGCCGCGCGCCTGCAAAGCGAGTTTTACAGTCCAGGGCGAAGGAAGTTCGCGGGTGCGGAGGATGAACTCGTCCAATCGGGTTTGCAGGGCGCGGGCTTGTTGGCTATTTCCGGCCCGCAAGGCTTCATAAAGCGCCAGAATCAGCTCCGGCCAAGCGCTGGCGATCCCCGAGATCGCACCCACCGCGCCGTGCTCGAAGGCTTCCACAAGCATATCGTCGCTGCCGATCATAAAGGCCAGCGCCGTTTGCGTCTGCGCCTGGCCTATGGTCACCAGGTTCTTCTTGTCCCCCGAACTGTCCTTAAGGCCGATAATGTTTGGAACCGTAGCGATCAGGCGCAGAATATTCGCCATACCCAGATCGCGGGTGCACTGGGGAATGTGGTAGAGCAGCACCGGCAAGGGCAGGTCCACGCTGACCTGGGCCATAAAATCCACCAAATCGTCCTGCGCGTACGGCAGGAATACGGGAGGAGGAAGCAGAAGCGCGATAGCCCCCGAGCGAGCTGCGGCCCGGGCCAACTGCTGGACTTGGCCGGCGTGCTCGCCCCCCACCGCGCAAATCAATTGTGCTCGCCCTTTTGTCCGGCGCGATACACGCTCAAATGCCTCGATGCGATGATCAATGCTACAGGCAGGGTATTCGCTCGTGGCTCCACCCAGACAGAACCCTTTCAACCCGCGTTCAAGGCCAAAATCCACAACCGAGTCCAGAGCCCCCCATGCCGGCTCACCTGTTGATCCAAAAGGAGTTGGCAGGGCGGCAAAAACCCCGGCGAGTTCACGACGAAAGTGTTTAATCATTGGGTGGGAAGATCTGCCTCGTTCAAAGTACGCTTGCTGGCCCCATCAGCCGATGACGCAACCCCCAGATTCAGGACAGCGCGCCTCGGTCGAATAATCTCTTACTCCTGACATCAGGTCAACGGGAATCCGCGAAACACTTTGATAAAGGACGAATATTAGAAATAACTTCAGCGCTCACAGCGGCTTTTCAGAAATTGAAATTGTCATTTCATAAAAATGGTGGCCCCTCTTTCCCAACCAGCCCATTAAATGCCGGGGGGTGCAAGTACCCGAAAAACCTCGATTCTCTGTTCGAGGCAGCGATGCTCCTCGCGATGGCCGAAGGCAATTGCAAGGGTGAGGCGAAATCACCAAAATGACCGATCTGCTGGGGGAGAGACCGCAGTGGAAGCGTCGGAATCAAGCGCCCACCCTCGGTGCGAGCAACCCTTACCGCCCATTCTGCGCAAGAAATCCCCTATCTCACTGGCAGCACAAGACATTAGTCCAAGACAATAAAATAATTACGACGCCGATAATGACGATTGTCATCAGATTTGTTGCTTAAGGTCATCGACATGCATGTCTTCCCACGGTAGCGTCAAATCCCAGGCCCGGTTGCAGTCGGTCTTGGATATTTATGGGAACCGGCACTTGGTGTCCAATTTTGGTTCGCTCACCGGATCCCACCCGCGCCCTAGCCAACATGTGCCCAAGCAGGTTCATGGGGGCTTATGAAGGTTCATTTTGGCGATGACTAAATCAGAACGAGCTTGGCCCTTAATTCTCACCTTCCTGCTCGGGCTGTCGCTCGCGCCAGGAACCTTCACGGCAGGCATGTTCACGCACAAGACCGGGAATCCAGGCAGCGCCTTTGCCCAAACGAGGCACCTGCGGAATTCACGCGAAGGCGGGCGCGCAGATCAATCTGAAGCGAGGCCTGACTTGGTCATCGTCCAGGCGCCCCAGGTGCGTCCCGGCCCCCTCGCCAGCCGCTTCCCTCAGGGCAGCCGTTTAGTAAGGTTGGCCCCCTCCGACCATACTCCCCACAACCTGACTGCCGACTTTTTCGCCGCGGCCGATCCCCATACTTCATTTGACGGCCTACGAGTGCTCTTCGCTGGCAAGAAAACCGTGGGTTCGCCTTGGCAAGTCTGGGAAATGAACGTAGACGGCTCAGGAGTCCGGCAAGTCACCCGGTGCCCCGGCGACTGCCTGAAGCCAGCCTACCTGCCTCGGGAAGAGATAGCCTATACAGCGCTGCCAAAGGAGCAAGCGAGTGGAACGTTAACGGGCGCCGTGGCGGACGTCATCCCACTTCAGCCCCCCCCTGCCGCCAGGATGGGATCAAGTTCTCAAATTTGGGTCTGCAAAGTGAATGGCTCTGACGCACACCAAATCACCTTCGGTCCGGGCGATTTCCAGGTGGAAACGGTTTTGAAGAACGGCGTAATCCTGGCGACAGCGCGCTCGCCGCTTCTTCCTTCGAATGGACCGCCTGCCGACCGTGAGCTTTACACGTTGCGCCCTGACGGCACAGCCCTGGCAACGCTGCGCTGCGATCATCAGCACCCCGCGATTCGCAGCCAAGCACAAGAACTCGACGACGGCGCGGTGGTCTTCGTGAAGTCTGTGCTCACCAGCTCAAGCATGGGCGGGGATCTGGCCTGGATACGCCGCGGCGCATTGCATAATTCCCCGCTTACGGCACCACCCATTCTAGCTTCGTCGCCGCAGCCCATTGCCACAGACAAGCTGCTGGTCGCGCGTGAATCCACCTCCGGACCAACATCCCCAAAGAAACTTACCCTCTACGCTTTCGACGCGGCCGTGGGCAGATTTGGAACGCCCATCTATTATGGTGATCCCAAACTCTCAACGGTGGAGGCTGTGCCTGTCGCGGCCCACGAACCACCTCGCTGGTACTGGAGCACGTTGAACGCCGAGCTTCAAAGGGGCTATTTCATTTGCCTCAACAGTTATCAGGCCGAGGGCCTTCCCCACGGGAGAATCGCCGCGAAGCTCACTAAGGTTCGGGTCCTCACGCTCGATGCTGCTACTCAGAAGGAAAGCGTGTTGGGGGAAGCACCCATCGAGGAAGACGGCTCGTTCTACATCGCGGTTCCGCCCGACAAGCCGGTGAGATATGCAGTGCTGGACGGAGCGGGCCGCGTGGTTCGCGCGCAGCGAAGCTGGATCTGGGCACGCTCGGGCGAGGAGCACGGTTGCGTGGGGTGTCACGAGGATCGCGCCCTCGCTCCGGAAAACCGCTGGCCGATGGCATTACGCCGATTTGATACTCCAACGCGCTTAGACTTGGCTAGCCGTCCCGTAGGGTCCGAATGAGGTTCCAATGAAGATTTTGCTTCGACAATTTATCCTCGCGGCAATCGCCGCCAGCTTGGTGTGGACCAACCTTCAGGCCCCCGCCCAGAGCCCAGCGCCAAAGAGTCCACCCCCATCTTCGCTGGTGACTTACGAGGACGTCACGGAGAAGGCCGGCATTCACTTTAAGCACTCTTTCGGCGAGCAGAAGCTGAGTTCGATCATGGAGGCCACTGGTTCCGGCTGCGCTTGGATCGACTACAACAATGATGGGCTGCTGGACCTCTACGTGGTCAGCGGCCGATACATTGACGGCGTCACCAAGTTTTCCAAGCCTGATGGCGAGGACTCGACGAACCACCTCTATCGCAACAATGGCGACGGCACCTTTACCGACGTCACGGCGCAGGCTGGCCTGGGCGGCAAGGGCTTCGGCATGGGCGTGACGGTGGGCGACTACGACAACGACGGGTATGAAGACATCTTCGTGACCAACTGGGGTTCATCGATCCTTTACCACAACAACGGCAATGGGACTTTTACCGACGTGACGGCCAAAGCGGGCGTTGAGAATCCGCACTTCGGCACTGGGGCAGCCTGGATCGACTACGACCGCGACGGCAAGCTCGATTTGTTTGTCGGCAACTACCTAAAGTTTGATCCCAACGCCAAGCGCGAGTTTTTCAGTGCCGACGCCTTCCCCGGCCCGCTCGACTACGAGGGAGACGCCAGCCGCCTCTTTCACAACAATGGCGACGGCACGTTCACGGACGTTTCCCACAAAGCCGGCATTGATAACCCAATGGGCCGCGCCATGGGAGTGACCACCGGCGATTTCGACAACGACGGCTGGCCCGACATCTACATCGCCAACGACACGATGGAAAGCTACATGTACCACAACAATCACGACGGCACTTTCACCAACGTGGCGCCCGACGTGAACACGGCCTTCGGAGCCAATGGCGAAGCCACTTCCGCCATGAATCCGATCTTCGGAGACTATGACAACGACGGCTGGCAGGACCTTTTCGTCTCCGACATGCGTTATCACCGCTTGTTTCACAATCCCGGCGCCAAGGGCTTCTGGCTCGACACCACCGTGGAAACGGGCGTTGCGGCGGTTTCCGGCCAATACGTGGCCTGGGGCGACGGCTTTTACGATTACGACAACGACGGGTGGAAGGATCTGTTCATCGTCAACGGCGGCCTGCACTGGCTGATTCCCATGGAAGATTCCCTTCTCCGCAATAACGGCGACTCGACGTTCACGGACGTGTCCTCGCAAGCGGGCGACTATTTCAAGACCAAAAAAGTCGGGCGCGGCGCTTGCTTCGGCGATTACGACAACGATGGCTACACGGACGTCTTCATTGTGACGCTGGGCGGCAAGGGGATTCTGCTGCACGCGAAGCCACCCGCCTCGGGCCCGCGAAATCACTGGCTGGCGATCAAGCTGGTGGGAACCAAGAGTAATCGCGACGGATACGGCGCGCGCCTGGAAGCCATTACCGACGACTTGCACCAGTACATCGAGGCGCCCTCGGAAAACGGCTACCTCTCTCAGGGCGACCCGCGCCCGCACTTCGGCCTGGCCCAGCACGCCTCTGTGGACAAGCTCATCATTCACTGGCCAAGCGGGACGGAGCAAGTGCTTGAAAACGTCAAGGCGGACCAGATTTTGAAGGTGACGGAACCCAGTACCGCACCCGGAGCGGGAGGCGCGGGGCAGTAGGAAGAGCCAAGAACAAGTCAAAAGGCAAAGTGCAAAAGGCAGAAGTCAAAACGGGAACGGTAGAGCCAGTGGACAAACGGCGATGATCCAAGACAAGCGTGACTTCGGGGAGCGCATATTGGAGTACGGCACGGGACTCATCAAACTGGTGAAACCCTTGCTGAAGACGCGGTTGGTTTTCCACTTTTGCCTTTTGCCTTTTGCACTTTGCCTTTTGACTTGCTTTTCGGGAATGGCCTCGCCAATCAACCCTCAAACTACCGAGCCCAATGAACCCTCGTACCTGACCCCGGTCGAAATAAAGCTCTCCGCTGACGGGAAAAAGCTCTATGTCCTCTGCGAGGACGGCGATTCGGTGATGGCGGTTGACACGCAAACCAAGCAAGTGGTGGCAAAGGCAACAGTCGGTCACAAGCCCAAGGGCCTGGCGATTTCCCCCGACGGCAAGACCCTTTACGTTTCCAACGAGTGGAGTGACACGGTCACCGAAGTCGATGCGGCCACGTTTGCGGTGAAGCGCATTCTCAAAACCGGATGGGGACCGGTGGGCCTGGTTTCCGACCGCTCCGGCAAAACCCTTTACGTTGCCAATAGCATCGCCGACAGCGTCTCGTTGATCGACCTCGCCTCTGGCGCTGAAATCAAGCGTTTCGTCACGCACCGATATCCAGAACAAATGCTGCTTTCGCGTGATGGCCGGCGGGTGTACGTTGCCAACATCCTGCCGCACCTTGGGCCATACGATCAGCCGCCGGTTTCCGAATTGCTCGCGCTCGACACCACCAAGCAGGTGGTGGCCGAACGCATTCTGGTTCCCGGCACCATCGAGTTGCGCCACATCGCCGAAGCACCGCCCGCACTGGGCGGATATCTGCTCGTCCCGTTGATGCGGCCCAAGAACCTCGGCCCGCTCATCCAGGTCCCGCAAGGGTGGATGATGACTCACGGCATGGCGTTGATCCGTCCTGCCACGACCGCACCGCTGGGCGTTGCGCAATCGAAGGTGACTCAGGTCGTGCTCGACGATATCGATTATTACTTTGCCACCAACGCCGGCGTAGCCTTCTCGCCCGACGGCCGCCGCGCAGTGGTAACCTCCTCTGACGCCGACATCGTCTCCATTCTTGATACCGCTCGTTTGGCGCAGCGCCTGCGGGAAGTCCCCGCCGAAGAACTTGCCAACCGCCTCGATTCTGCCGTGACCTTTGTGGTCAAACGCTTGCCCACCGGCCGCAACCCCACTTCGGTCGCGGTCTCACCCGACAGCCGCTGGGCATACGTCACCAATCGCCTTGACGATTCCGTAACCGTCGTGGATCTAGCGCAAGCGAAGGTGGCCTCCACCATCGATCTGGGCGGCCCCAAAGAGATCACGCTGATGCGGCGCGGCGAGCAGATGTTTCATGCCGCGAAGTACTGCTTCCAGGGACAATTCGCCTGCGCCACTTGCCATCCCAATTCTCATCTGGACGGATTAGCGTGGAATCTCGAGACCCCACAACTGGGCCGCGACCGCGTGGCCAATCGCACGTTGCGGGGAATTCGCGAAACGGCGCCTTACAAGTGGAACGGCAAAAATCCCGACCTGGCCACGCAATGCGGACCCCGGATCGCCAAGTACTTTTTCCGCTCGGAGGGATTCAACGCTGAGGAATTGGGGGCGTTGCTCACCTATTTGAATAATATTCCGCTCGCGCCCAACCGGCATATCGCGCCCGACGGTCAGTTGACCGAAGCGCAGGAGCGTGGAAAGGCCATTTTCTTCCGCCAATCCACCAATGACGGGGGCGCGATTCCCATGCAAAACCGTTGCGACACGTGCCACCCCGCCGAGACTCACTACACCGCTCGCTATAGCACGGATGTGAAATCGGCAACGAAGTACGACACCAATGGGTTGTTTGACATCCCCCAGCTCGACCGAGTCTACGAAGACGCGCCCTACCTGCACAATGGCGAGGCGCTGACGCTGGAGGAAATCTGGACAGTCTTCAACAATCAGGACACGCACGGAGTCACGTCGGATATGAGCAAGGAGCAGCTTAATGACCTTATTGAGTTCTTAAAGACGCTGTGACGATTTTAGATTTTGGATTTTGGATTTTGGATTGGTGATTTGTGATTGGCGATTTTGATTCTTGAATTTGGAATTTTGAATTTGAAATTTGAGATCCGATTTCGAAAGCCCGCTAAGAAGAATGCAAAAGGCGCAAGTACAGGACGGCAATGATGCAAAATAATCTCGGTTCACCGCGTTGCGAAAAGCAAGTCCAAATGCAAAGCCGGAAAGAGAAAGAGCAGGATACCGCACGAAGCAGGCCGAATACTAGCTTCCCCGTCTACCGTATGCCGTCTACCGTCTCCCGACTCTCCCACTTTTGGCTTTTGCCTTTTGCACTTTGCCTTTTGCCTTCCTCTTTCTCCTTCGCCGCCGAGAGGCCGCATCTCATTACACAGTGGGAAAACTTCACCACTGCGAACGGCATGCCGGATGCCAAGGTCTTCTGTGTTGCTGTGGATGGGAGCCGGGTGTGGGCGGGCACCGAAGACGGCTTGGTGCTGATCGAAAACGGCAAAGTGCAGAAAGTCTATAAACCCGAGGACGGCTTGGCGCACCGCGTAGTGATGGGCATCGCCGTGGATCATGAAACCGGCGACCTATGGATTTCCACGTTCGGCGGCGTCAGCCACCTCTCCGGTGGCCGCTTTGAGAACTTCGCCAATCTTACCAGTGGCCTGCTCAACGATATCTGCTACGGGATCGCCGTACAGGGCAAGTTCGTCTGGGTGACCACGACGGCGGGCATAAGCCGTCACAACAAGGACACCGGCGAGTGGACCGACTGGAGTGAGAAGAATGCGCCGTTCCACGAGCCGTGGACTTACGGCGTGGTTCCTGCCCCTGAGCTCGGCAAGGTATACTTCGCCATGTGGGGCGGCGGGCTAATTGAATACGACGACAAACAGGGGTACATGAAAGCCTATACCGACCCCGACGAAGAAATGGAAATCGTGTTGTTCAAGAACCAGGGCCTCATCCACATCATCGTTTCCGGCGTCGCCTGGAATCATGAAAGCAAGATGGTTTGGGCCTCCACCTATTTCGGCTTGAGTGGTTATGACGGGCGCAACTGGCACAATTACTTGACCAAGGATAGCGGCCTCGCTTCCGACTTCATCAACTCCCCAAAATCTCGCGGGAACGAGGTCTGGGCCTGCACGGATAAGGGGCTCAGCATGCTCGATTACCAGACCAACACCTGGGTCACCTACCGGCCGAGCAAACCCTCCGATCAAGGACATGAAGCGCCGGGCTTTAGCCCGGCACGTGCCGCCCTAAAGGGCGGCGCCACAACACCCAAGACAACGGCACTACATGGGGAAATTGAGATTACCTGGCCGGACGGCAAGAAGGAAAAGCTTTCAACGCCCACGGCACTCGCGCACAACTACATCCTGAGCATGGATTTCCAGGGTGAAGATATCTGGGTGGCCACAGCCCAAGGGCTAAGCCACGGAATTCATCAACTTCAAAAGGAGACTCAACTTTATGCCAACGCAAGAAACTCTCGAACAACCGCAGACGGCACACCAAGCCATTCCCAAAAAGGCAATTAGTGCGCCGGAGACCCTGAACGAAGCCTATCATTATGCCAAGCCATCGTCGTTCTCTCGGGGACTGCGGTTGGACATCAAAGGCATTACGATCCTGCTGATCTCTGGCACGGCCAGCGTGGATGAGTACGGAAATTCCATCCACATCGGCGACTTCCGCGCCCAGACCTGGCGGACGTATGAGAACATCACGAAGTTGCTGAAGGCCGAGGGCGCCACTTGGAAGGATATTGTCCGCACCACCTGCTACCTGCGCGATATCGAACGCGACTATGAAGCCTTCAACGAGATTCGGACGCTATTTTTCAAAGAGCAGGGACTCGACCCGCTGCCCGCCTCGACCGGCATCCAGGCAATCCTCTGCCGCCCGGATCTGCTGATCGAGATGGAAGCGATGGCGATCTTTGAGTCCGACCGCGGGAAGAGCGGGGGTTAGGTGTTTGGGGTTAGGGATTAGGGGTCAGAGGCGAGCGTTCTGGATCGCTGCTGGCTAGGTGATGCTTTGGCTGAAGGCTGAGAGCTGAGAGCTGCTCCCTGACAGCTCCAAAGGAGTGACCATGAAAATTGCCGGACAAGTCACCGTTGAGGATCTACCGCGGATCTGTCCGCGCCTCTGCCGTCAAACCAACCCTCAATACGGCGAGGAGCAGACCCGCGTGGTGGAAGTGGGTGGCGTGCGATTCGGCAACGGCCGTCCGGTGGTGATCGGGGGGCCGTGCGCGGTGGAAAACCACGACCAGACGATGGCCGTGGCCCGGGCCGTAAAGCGCGCCGGGAGCGACATGTTGCGCGGGGGGGCTTACAAACCTCGCACGTCGCCGCACGATTTTCAGGGGACAGGGGTGGAGGGACTCTGCATCCTCCGCATCGCCCGCGAGGAAACCGGCCTGCCCATTGTCACGGAAGTCATGGACACGCGCCTGGTGGAGCAGGTGGCCGGGTACGCCGACATGCTGCAAATCGGTTCGCGCAACATGCAGAACTATACGCTCCTGGCGGAAGTAGGGCGCACGGGCAAACCCGTGCTGCTGAAGCGCGGTATGGCGGCGAGCCTTTGCGAGTGGCTGGGCGCCGCAGAATACATCGCCAAACAGGGCAACCTCAACATCGTTCTCTGCGAACGCGGGATTAAGGCATTTGCGGCCGGAGAGTACTCGCGCTTCATCCTCGATTTGAATGTCATTCCCGCCGTGCTAGCGAACACTTTCCTGCCCGTGATTGTCGATCCCAGTCACGCCACGGGGGTCGCCTCCATGGTCGAGCCCGCCAGCCGCGCGGCCTTGGAGTTTGGCAGCCATGGGCTGATGATCGAGGTCGCTGACCTCTCAACCGGGCGGCCGCGCTGTGACGCCGATCAGGCGATCGACGGTGAGACCCTGGGGCGCATCGTCAACTTCGCTCGCGGCCGCCACGAGCGGATGCTGTTTGCACAGGCGGCGGCATGAAAGCTCTGGCTCGATCCGAGGCGCAAACCGGAAAAGATCCACCACGGAGACACGGAGAGCACGGAGAGAAGAACTTCTGCTGGTGCGGACAAAGGTTGCGACTCACTGGTTTTCTGACCTACGTCTTCTTTGCTTTTTCTCCGTGACCTCCGTGTCTCCGTGGTGAATCTTTTCTTCACGGGATTCGACGAACCAAGGGAGCCCGAACCCTCACCACGGATTCTGAATCGGGAACAAGGTAGAACTTATGAAAAGGCCATTCCTGTCCACACTCCTTCTGCTTGCCGTTGCGCTGCCTGTTGCGGCGCAATATAAAGACCCGGACGAAACCCCCAAAGACGCCGTGGTCAAGCGCGACGAAACGGTCAAGCCGGAGGGCCGGTACGCCAACATGCCGGATGAAGCCGTCCCCTATCGCAGGTTCACCAAGCCCTACTACGATTGGTTCGTACGCGATGATACCATCCAATACAACGGCGCGGCGGACCAGCGTCCGGACGGCGATCTCTCCCAACTGAGTGAAATCGCCATCGGCTTTATGAGCCCCATCGAGAACAATCCCGAATCGATGTTTGGCCTTCCGGAGCTCCACGGCGCGCAACTGGCCATCGAAGAGGCCAACGCGCGTGGCGGATACAAAGGGAAGCCTTATGCATTGAAAATTCACAACGAGTCGGCTTTGTGGGGAGCGTCTTCCACTGAACTGGTGAAAATGCTCTTTAACGAAAACTGCTGGGCCATGCTCGGCTGCGTCGACGGGCAGAACTGCCACATCTCGCTGCGCGTAACTCTGAAACTGGAAGTCCCCATCATAGACGTGGGCACGACGGACCCCACCGTCACCGAGACGCGCATTCAGTGGCTCCTCCACACCTTCCCCGACGACCGCCAACAAGGCTATACGCTGGCCGATTACGTTTTCAAGAACCTCAAACTGAAACGCATCGGCGTGCTGCGCACCCAGACGCGCTACGCGCGCATTGGCGTGGGAAAATTCAACGACGAAGCTCGCCGCATGGGCCGTCAGCCAATCTTGGAAGTCAAGTTCGAGCGTGGCGACAAAGACTTCTCGCACCAACTCAGCATGCTGAGGGACGCTAAGGTTGAAGGGCTGGTGATTTGGGGCGAGGCGGAGGAGGCTGGCCTGATCCTGAAACAGATGCGCCAGATGGGCATGACCCAGCCGGTATTCGGCGGCAGCCGCCTGGCATATCCGCGTTTGCTCGAAATCGCTGGGCCCGCGGCCGAAGGGTTGGTCGTAACCTCCGCGCTCGACCCCACCCGCAAGGATCCTAAATGGGTTGCTTTCCGCGATGCCTACCGCCAGAAGTTTCACGAGGAGCCGATTGACTATGCGGCCTCAGCGTACGACGGCATGAACATCCTGATCGCCGCCATCGAAAAGACCGGCCTCAATCGTGGGCGCATCATGGATGTACTGCGCGACTACCAGATGAAGACCTACCAGGGAGTGGCGGGCCCGGATTATTTCGACCACACGCTCAACAACATCTCGCCGGTCACTATGGCGCGGGTGAAAAACGGCAGCTTCGAATATTGGCTCGCGCCGCGACAGTCCGGGCACGAGGGAGCTGCGCATAGCGGCGGCAAGTAATCAATCGGAAAAGCAAGTCAAAAGGCAAAACGCAAAAGGCAAAAGGCAAAAGTGCAGACGGCATCAATTCAGTTTTGGGCGGAAAGTAACAGGAAGAGCAAGTCAAAAGGCGATGTGCAAAAGGCAAAAGCGCAGGGCGGCCACGATTCAAATTAGTTTTGGTTTCCAAGATCGAATGAAGCAAAGCGGAGGGCCAAGCCAGCCACTTTTGCCTTTTGACTTTTGCGTTTTGACTTTTGACTTGTTCTTCTGGCGACTGTCCGCAATGTGTCTTCTTGTAGTGTTGCTGGGTCTAATCGGTCTGGGTTACTTCCCTGCCCCGGGCTTCGCCCAGGCGCCTCCCACTGCGCCTTACGCCGCTATAAGCCGCGATGCCGTAAGCTACAACGGCCCCGGACGCGACGCCGCGCATGATTTGGCGGGACCCGAAATCCGCCTCGGGTTGCTCGCGCCGCTTGCCGGGCCACGGCAAGCCGAGGGCGAGGAACTGCGCCGCGCCGCGGAAATGGCCATCGAGGAAGAAAACGCCGCTTCCCTGCCCGGCGGCTATCGCTTGGCCCTGGTCACGCGCGACGAGAGCGGCCCGTGGGGCCGTGCCTCCAGCGAAATTGTGCACTTGGTGTTCGACGATCGAGCCTTGGCGCTCATTACGTCAACCGACGGGGGCGCGGCGCACCTGGCTGAGCAAGTGGCCAACAAAATCGGTGTGCCCATTCTGACCCTTTCCGGCGACTCCACAACGACAGAAATCAATTTGCCCTGGCCCTTCCGCATGGGTCCCACCGATGCCATGCAGGCACAAGCCTTCGCGCGGGAGATCTACCAGAACCAGAAACTCCGGCGCGTCGCGCTGCTCACCCAGAACGACCACGACGGCCGCGCCGGCGGCGAGGCATTTGAAAAGGCCGCGCGAGAAATGAATGCGCTCGCGCCGACACGCATCATGGTTGAGCTCGATAAGTTAGCAGGGGATGAACTGCGAAAGGAACTAGAAACCGCGCAAGCCGTCGTCATCTGGACCGACGCTCCAACGGCCAGTTTGCTCGTAGCGCGCCTGCGGGAGGACTTGCCCACTGTGCCGCTCTACCTATCCCGCAAGGCCGCGCAAGGCGATTGGAGCACTTTCCCCCAGCCTCACTGCCGGGCATGCGGCAGCGAGGATCCGGGAGTCTGGACCACTGAGGCCCCCGAGGCCCAATCCACGCCACATGAGGCCTTCGCGCAGCGCTACCGCCAGCGCTTCGGCGTTGCGCCCGGAATCGGCGCAGCCCAGGCCTACGACGCCGTCCGCGTGGTCGCCCAATCGCTCCGCCAGTCCGGCCCCAACCGCGCGCGCCTACGCGACGCCCTGGCCGGGGTTTCTTTCTTCTCCGGCGCGTCAGGAGTTATCTCCTTCGACCACGCCGGGAACGATACCACTCAGATTACTCTCACGCGCCTCAACTGAACGCAAATGGATGAAAGGTTGAACCCGCAGCTCAGGCGAAGCTTTGGAGTGCGGCAGCTTGCTGCCGCTTTTTCACCAGCCAGCTTGCTGGCTGCGATTTATGCTCTTGGGCGGAAATCCCGGGAGCAAGCTCGCGGGAAGGAAAGCGGCAGCGAGCTGCCCACTCCAAAGCTTCGCACCCGCAAGCAGGATATAGGGAGCCCCGGGCACGGTACTAATTGGAAGGCCCTGTAATGATGAGGCTGAAGCGCCGCCCTTCAAAACCCAGCGTGAGAAATCGAGCTAGGGTCAACTTCGTCGGGGTTGCGTCGTCAGGAGGCATTGCTATCCGTTGGGTTCACCAACGGCTACTCACGGTCGGCCCCTGTTCACATGTTGAGCCGGGACCGAAGGGTCTCGATTTCATTCATGATATTCACCATGATATTGAGAAAGAGCCCGCGCGGTTCCAGGCAATCAAGTAAGACGTTCAGATCTTCCAAAGTGAGAGCACCCCGGATTAAGAGCGGTCGATGGGCTTTCTGAACCTTCTGGAAATATCCCACCATTTCCCTCATCGGCGGTCCGCAAACATCGTTATTGATTTCGAAACACCGGATCTCCTCGATCTCCAGGAAGGCATCCAGCAGGAACATCGAGCTGGAATGTAGATGAATAAAGGCGCTGGCAAAGTGGCTGGCCAGCTTGCGGTCCACCGGCTGGACGAACTTTCGATAAAGACTGGGGGAATAGACAGCGGTCGCATCCTCTTGCATCCGAACGATTGGACCGGGGGACCACAGGGAATACTGACCGTCGAAATAACCGCCATGAAAGAGCGGGATGACCTTCCAGAATTCTTGCGTAAACTCGCAGAAAACATCGCCCAACCGCGCGAGCAACTCGGCGGATTTTTGCGGGTCATCGGTAAGGTCGAGGATGCTCTGGCTATGGCCGCGCAGTGCCGCGTGCAGATCGGTGGGCCCCAAATCGGCGGCGTGGCTGACAGGAAACAAGCCTCGAGATTCCACCGCTAGAGCCTGGCCAAATTCCACATACTTTCTGAACCAGGGATTGTGAAGGTCCAACCGCACTCGCAGTGCCTCCTCCCAGGAGAGGCCCTGTTCCTCACCCATTACGTTGTCAGATAGAATGCGCATTTTGCATCCCAGCGCGCCGGGAAGGAAGGGAACAGCCACTTGCGTGGGCGCCGCGCCTCTCAGGAGATCGTCATCGACCACCTCGCCCTCGCGCACGATGCGCACGTGATCATCCATAAAAGCGGCCGGATTAATCATCTCGGGCGTCAGGTAATTCGAGGAAGCCCAGCGCCTACAGGCGGAAAACTCACCGAAAGGAAACCAGCCGACAAAAGTGAAACCCACAAGAGGCCGTTTGACATCCGCCAGGCTCCAAAAGTCCTTGTACCTATCGATTTTTGCAGGGTCATTTCCATACGGAACTTTGGACATCGAGACCTTCTTTCCGCGAGGGAGACCTGACACCTGATACCCGATTTACCTACTTCGCCTCTTTCCAGTTTTGTCCCACACCCAAGTCGACTTTTAACGGCACGCGCATGGGGTAAGCGCCTTCCATCTCCTCACGCACGACTTCTTTTGCCCGGTCGAGTTCCGCTTCCGGCGCTTCAAAAACCAGTTCATCGTGTACGGTCAGGATCATGCGCATTTGCATCCGCTCGCGCTTCAGGCGCGCCTGGGCTTTCACCATGGCCAGCTTCATCAGATCCGCGGCGGTCCCCTGGAGGGGCGTGTTCATGGCCTCACGCTCGGCGCGATTCCGTGCCTGCACATCGGCGCTATTGATTTCGGGCATGGGCCGCAATCGGCCGAACGCCGTACGCACGCGGCCGGTAGTGCGCGCTTGTTCCACCAGGCCGTCGAGATAGACTTTCACTTTGCTGTAACGCTCGAAGTAAGTGTCGATGTATCGCTGCGCCTCGGTTCGGCTGGTACCCGTGCGGCCCGCCAGTCCAAACGAACTGAGCCCGTAGATCACGCCATAGTTGATGGCTTTAGCCATGCGCCGATGCTCGTGGTTCTGGAGGCCGGGCGGCACACCAAAGATTTCGAGCGCCGTCCGCGCGTGGATGTCCTCGTTGCGGGTGAAGGCTTCGATCAGCAGCGGGTCCTGGGAAAGATGTGCGAGCACGCGCAGCTCAATTTGCGAATAATCCGCGGAGATCATCATGCACCCGGGGTCAGCGACGAAGGCCGAGCGGATTCGCACTCCGAACTCATCGTCAATAGGAATATTCTGGAGGTTAGGATTGGAAGAAGAGAGCCGGCCAGTGCGCGCCACAGTTTGGTTGAACGACGTGTGCAAGCGGCCAGTCCCCAGCTGGATGAATTTGGGGAGTGCGTCGATGTAAGTGGATTTGAGCTTGGCTCGCGTGCGGTAGTTGATGATCTTGCGCGGCAAATCGTGCTTTTCCGCGAGCGCTTCCAGCACCGAGGCGTCCGTGGAATACTGCCCGCTCTTCTTCAACCGCTTGCCACCGGGCAGCTTGAGCCTTTCGAACAGGATCTCGCCAAGCTGCTTGGGCGAGTCGATGTCGAAAGCCCCTCCCGCCAGGTCGTAGATTTCGTGCGTCAACGTGGTCAGTTCCCTGTCAAACTCGCCGGACATTCGCCCCAGGATCTCCGCATCGATGCGCACGCCCGCCGTCTCCACCTCCGCTAACACGGCAGCCAGTGGCAACTCGATTTCCCTGTAAAGGGTTTGCAATTCCTCGCGTAGGATTTCCGGGCGAAGCAACTCGCTCAATTGGTAAGTGCGATTTGCGGCCTCTGCAAGGGAAAGAGAAATCTTGCGGCCTTGCCGCCGCAATACCACATCGGCAAGCGCGTGGCTGGAGGCCAGCGGCTCGAGCAAATAAGAATAGAGCATGGTGTCGTCGGCTACACCCGCAAGAGCAATTCCCTGCTTCGCCAGGAGTAATTGCAGCAACTTGGAGTTGTGTACGGCCTTGCGGCGCTTTGAGTCGCCCAACGCTGGCGCGAGGAGGGGAAGCAAATCCCACGATCGCCCCAATCCGACTGTGGCTAGCCTGGTCCCATCCGACAACCCCAGCCCGGTGAGGCGGCCGGCAAAACCTTCGTCCCCCTCCACTCCCATTGCCAAGGCGAGGGAGGCGCCGGGGTCGAGCGATTTCAACCATCGTTCGACGCCCTGCGGTGCGGTCAATTCCTCCGATTCGGCTGTGGCCTCCGCCGGCGCGGGAGCTTCTTCCAGGAACTCGCGCAGGAGCGAGGTGAAACCTAACTCCTGGCAGAGCGCCGTCAGCTCAGTGATGTCCAGAGGCGCCACCTGCAATTGCGGGAGGGACGTTTCCACGGGGACGTCGGTGCGAATCGTGGCCAGCTCGCGGCTCAGCAGCGCTTCCTTGCGGAAGTCGCGCAGGGCGTCGCGATAACTCTGCTTCTTGACTTGCTCGTAGTTTTCCAGCGCCTTCTCCAGCGTCCCAAATTGCTGGATCAGCTCCGTTGCTCCTTTGGGGCCGATGTAGCTGCGCTTCTTCTCGCCCTCCGCAAGCTGCGGCTCGTGGCCGGGCAGCGGTCGGGCGCCCGGAATGTTGTCACTGGGGTCACCCGTGAGCGCCAGCCAGTCGACCACCTGCGTGGGCTCGACCCCGATAATCTCCTTCACCTTTTCCGGATCGCAGAGAGTCTCACCGTCGCTCCCCGCGCGCGAGGGCTTGAGCACCCGGACGCGGTCGTTCACCAACTGAAATAGGTCTTCGTCACCAGACACGATAAAGACTTCCGCCCGCTGGGCTGCCCCGGCCTGCGCCAAAGTGCCAATCACGTCGTCGGCTTCGAAGCCTTCGAGTTCCACCAGCGGCAAACCCAAGGCGCGGCAGAATCTCCTGACGTAGGGAAGCTGCACCGCCAGGTCTTCGGGAAACGTCGGGCGGTTGGCCTTGTATTCTTCAAACAGTTTGTCGCGAAAGGTGGGGGCAGCCAAATCGAACGCCACAGCGACGTGGACGGGTTGATGGTCCTTCAGCAACTTGCGAAGAGTGCGGACAAAGATGTAAATGGCCTTGGTCGGCATTCCGCTGGGCGACGCCAGCGCCATTTGCATGGGCGCAAAGAAGGCGCGAAAGACCAACGACATAGCATCGATTAGAAAGAGCTTATTGGCGGTTTGGGGCAAACCATCCTCCTTGCGCTCAAGTAGATGAGCTTGTCATTTTACCCCAAACACGGTCGCTTCTTGAGACGCTTCGACCATCTGGAGCACAATTTGTCAAAAGGAGGTTGACCCAGTCCATGAACCCTTGGGGCCAATCATGCCCGGCCATCGGTTGCCAATGGCGCACTTCATCATTCTTGAGTTACTGACGGATTGAGTAAGTCCGAGTACCCGCAGCCCAAGGTTGCGGCATGAAGGACACTTGATACACCGAGGACTGTTGTACGATTACCACATCGACCCGAACCTGCCACTTTACAATTAACCCGCAACCGATAGATATATAATGTATTATATTTTTACACGAGCATGGAAGCAAAGCTGCAATAAGGTTAACTCACGTCGGGAGGAACTTTGGGTCGACAACATACTCTGGCTTCAGAGGTATCGCTTTCGGGAATAGGCTTGCACACGGGGGTAACCGTCAATCTACGGCTTCGCCCCGCTCCGGTTCACACCGGAGTCGTCTTCAAGCGCACCGACCTGGACGGCTTCACCATCGAGGCGCAATCCCGCCATGTCGCCCGCGTTAGTTATGCCACCAGCTTGATGAAGAAGGGCGTGCTCATTTCCACCACGGAGCACCTGCTTTCGGCGCTGGCCGGGCTGGGGGTAGACAACGCCATCGTTGAAATCGACAACCTGGAACTCCCCATCGTAGACGGCAGTGCCCTGCCCTTCGTGAAGCTCATTCGCCAAGCGGGATTGCGGCCCCAACGCGCCCGCCGTGCTTACGCGAAGATTCTAAAACCCTTGGAGTTATCGGAAGGCGCCAAAAAGATCGCGGTCTACCCTGCTGACACCTTCGCAGTGAGCTATTCGATAGCCTTCCCTCATCCCGTGATCGGCGCACAATCTTTGGATTTCACCCCCAATGCCAGTTCGTATGAAAGCAACATTGCCCCCGCCCGGACTTTCGGTTTCCTCGCCGAGGTCGAAATGCTTCTGAAGAGCGGGTTGGTCAAAGGCGGCTCGCTCGAAAATGTCGTGGTCCTGGATCAGCAACGCGTGATGAATCCCGAGGGCCTGCGCTTCCCTGACGAATTCTGCCGCCACAAGATTCTGGACCTGATTGGCGACATTTCCTTGTTTGGACATCCCCTGATCGGCCATGTGGTTGCCGATCGCGCGGGCCACGCCATGCACTCCCAATTGGTTTCCCAACTATTGCGCCAAAAGGATTGCTGGGCGCTCACCACCAGCCTGCCGGTGAGTTCGAGCCCTCCCATTTCCGCCACAGCCGTCCTGGCCGCAGCAGGCGCTTAGTTGCACTCGAACAATAGAACAGTGGCATATCGTTTGCTATACTCTCGCTGAGCCCAAGGGCTCAAGCTAGGGGGGAGAACCACCCACAGCAGGCGGAATCCCACGAGTTCAATTAGGGGGCAAAATGAGCATTGAGGAAAAAGAAAAGGAACTTAGTGTCTATGAATCCATGGCGGCCCGATACAATGTGGCCGCCCGCAAGCTCGGACTGGACGAAGGTCTGTCGAATTATCTCCGCACGCCCAATCGCGAAATTATCGTTCACATCCCAGTTTCCATGGATGACGGCACGCTAAGGGTATTTGACGGCTACCGTGTGCAGCATAGTATCGCGCGAGGGCCTTGCAAAGGAGGTTTGCGCTACTCCCCCGATGTCAGTTTGGATGAAATTCGCGGGCTCGCCGCCGAGATGACGTGGAAGTGTGCGGTGGTAAACATACCTTTTGGGGGAGCCAAGGGGGGCATTATTTGCGACCCCTCCAAACTGTCCGTGGGCGAACTGGAACGTATCACCCGTCGTTACACGGCGGAGATTTTGGACTATATAGGCCCGGACCGCGATGTACCCGCGCCCGACATGAACACCAATGAGCAGACGATGGCTTGGATCATGGATACTTACTCCATGCACATGCGCCACACGGTTACAGGCAGCGTGACCGGCAAACCGCTCAACCTGGGAGGATCGCTAGGGCGACGCGAGGCGACGGGTCGGGGGTGCATGATCACCGCGGACGAGGCGCTGAAGCGTTTCCGGTGGCAGCGGGATAGCACCAGAGTAATTGTGCAGGGGTTTGGCAATGTGGGCTCGCAGGCTGCTCGATTAATGTACGAGGCGGGGTACAAGATCATCGGCGTCGGCGACATTTCCGGCGGCATATTCAGCACCTCCGGCATCAATATTCCGCACCTGCTGGAGTACGCCGAAAAGCACAAAACAATCCAAGGCTATGGCGGCGGCGATAGCATAGGGACGCAGGAAATCCTGGAACAGGATTGCGATCTTCTGCTACCCGCCGCAACCGAAAGCGTCATCACCAGCAAGAATGCGCACAAAATAAAAGCGAAACTTCTCGTGGAGGGCGCCAACAGCCCTACCACTCCACCGGCTGACGACATCCTGTTTGAACGGGGAGTGTTCGTCGTCCCCGATATCCTCGCCAATGCCGGCGGCGTCACGGTTTCCTATTTCGAATGGGTACAGGACCGCCAAGGCTATTTCTGGCCGGAAGCACAGGTCAACGATCGCTTGAAACATATCATGGTCTCCGCCTTCGACGGCGTGGTGGGTTACAGCCAAAAGCATAACGTCAACAATCGTATCGCCGCCTACATGCTGGCCATCGACCGCGTGGCGTTCTGCATCAAGCTGCGGGGGATTTACGCTTAGGGCTGATTACATACCCTTGTAATGCCGACCTTGAGGTTGGCATTCTGTAGGGCCGAGCGCCGCTTGGCAGGCTGTTGTGGTCGCGCCGGGGGCAGGACGAATGAGCGCTGGCAACGTGGTCAGCGCGGTTCGCTCGCCGCTCCTTCGGCAATCCTCGACCACGTACGAGTTTTCTCGCTGCCTGGGAACCATATCGGACTACTAGGCACCCTCCCAAGGAATTTTCTCCTCCCAGCAACGGGCCAGCAACGGGAATTTTTGGGACTCAATGTCAGGTTTCGTGGTTATTATATTATTTTACAATTTTTCTCTTGACAAAGACTAGGTACATCTGCTAGCATGGAGGCTAGAGCTGGCTGGCGAGCATGCTAGGCCGCAAACCTCGACAAGCGGCTGGCCCAAACGACAGACCCCAAGAGATGTTGAAAATGAAGGAACCTCCGGGGATATGTATGAAAACAAAGGAGAGGATGACAAAACGCCCGACGAAATACACGACTTTTTCCACGAAAATGCACGGATTGAGCGCTTGTTGACACGATCTGTCGCGCTTTCTGGCCGAAAATGTAGGAACTGCACGATAATCCGGCATTGGATGGTGGACAGTAGTCAGTGGGCCGTAGACGGTAGTCAGTGACCGATAGACAGTGGTTAGCGGATGGTGGCACGCGAAGCTTGTCCGTGACTCGGGGACATAGCCTGGGGTCCCGCCCGCTCCGAGTCATGGCCAAGCGGGCAACGGGGAAACTAAGAATTGACGAATGCGGCGACTGATGCGACTATGTTTATGAAAAGACAGCTAGTTAGAAGATCTTTGAGAGAAATCTGCGGTCCCAGCGAATTCCAACTTGTTGAGAGTAAGGGAGTTAGTCTGAGGACCGGTGAAGTGTGGAAACAGAAAAGATGTTAAAAATGAAGGTTGATCCGACTATATCTCTGAAAGTACAGGGTCGGGCGACAGAATGGCCGGCGATCAAACCGGGTTTTTCATGCGAAATTGCACGCAAACGAGCAATAATCGGTGGCCTAGACCAGTGGACAGTAGTGCGCCAGGAAAAACCGACAGGAATCAGGGGATGAAAAATCCTTGCGAGGAAGGAGCAGCGACCCACTCGGGCCCGAGTTTTGCGCTGTGTAGGGTTTTCAGAAGGCCAGTTTGCTGCGCCACCGGCAGCATTGACAAAGGATTCGAGAGCAAGGACAATCACAGGTCGCAAATGCTCTTCAACATCACATTTCGGAAAGGATTAGTTCGCCATGCCAGAGTTTGATGCTGAGAAAGAGTCCAAACAATTCTACGCCGACATTCCGGCGAAGCACGAACCCTTCTTTCTGAAGGGCGCGGGGGCGCTCGATTGGGGCATGCAGAATCGCCTGGCGCGGGTTTTCAATCCCGCGTCCGGCCGCACGGTGATGCTGGCCATCGATCACGGATATTTCCAGGGGCCAACGACCGGCCTGGAGCGCATCGACTTGAATATCGTGCCGCTGCTGCCTTACACTAACGCCCTGATGCTGACGCGCGGTATCCTACGCACCACCATCCCTGCGAGTTTCACGCACGGCGTAGTGCTGCGCGCAAGCGGCGGGCCGAGCATCCTCAAGGAACTCTCCAATGAGCAACTCGCCGTCGACATTGAGGACGCGGCGCGGCTCAATGTTTCCGCCATGGCTGTCCAGGTCTTCGTGGGCGGCGAATTTGAGACGCAGTCCATTCACAACATGACGCGCCTGGTGGACGCCGGCCTGCGCTACGGAATCGCCACCCTGGGAGTGACCGCCGTCGGCAAGGACATGGTGCGCAACGCCAAGTATTTCCGCCTCGCCTGCCGCATCTGCGCCGAACTGGGCGCGCAGGTGGTGAAGACCTATTACGTGCCTGAGGGGTTTGAAACAATCACCGCCTCGTGCCCCGTGCCCGTGGTGATGGCAGGCGGCAAGAAGCTGCCCGAACTTGATGCACTGACCATGGCTTACCGCGCTGTCAGCGAAGGCGCCGCCGGTGTCGACATGGGCCGGAACATTTTTCAGGCCGACGCGCCGGCGGCCATGATTCAGGCAGTCGGAAAAGTGGTCCACGAACTGATGAAGCCCGAGCAGGCATACGAGTTCTATCAGACGCTGCGGAACGAGGTGGCGGGGGTCAGGGGTTAGGAGAAAGCTGACACCTCGTGGCTACTGACTCCTCACAACGAGAAACGCATGGCAAATTCAAAAGGTCTCGAACTGCTCCGCGCCGCGACGCCAACCATCAGCGTGGGGGTGATTACGGCTAACCTGCTGTCGCTGGGCTCGGAAATATCGCTCCTGGAGCGGATGGGCGTTAAGCTGGCGCACGTCGACGTGATGGATGGCTGCTTCTGCCCTATGATGACGGTGGGGCCGCCTTTCATCAAGGCTATCAAGACTTCGCTGCTCAAAGACACACACTTGATGATCGAGGAACCGCTGGAAAAGGTGGCGGACTACGTCGCCGCCGGCGCGGACATCATTACGATTCACGTGGAGGCCTGCTCGCATGTGCATCGGGTGCTCCAAAAGCTCGCGACCCTCACCAACGCGAACGACGCGGAACGTGGAATCGTGCGCGGCGTGGCGCTCAATCCAGGCACGCCGGTGGAAGCGCTCGAACCCCTTCTCGATGAGCTTGAGTACATCCTGCTGCTTGCCGTTAACCCCGGATGGGGTGGGCAGAAATATATCCCGGCCACCGCCGTCCGCCTCGCCCGTGTTCAGCGCATGATCGCTGACTCGGGCAAGAATATCATCCTGGGGGTTGACGGCGGGATCACGAAAGAGAATATCGCGGAGGTCGCCGTTACCGGCGCGGATCTAATCGTAACCGGCAGCGCCGTGTTCGACGGCAAGGCGCCGGATGCCAACGCGCGTTTTATGCTTGAGGCTGTGGCAGCGGTCAGCAATCGCCGCTAGAAATGTTGAGGCCGACTTCAAGCGGGCATAGATCTTTAGGGCACGATGCCGGGCAGAAGCCCGCCTCTACATGAGCCCTTCTCAGAGACATCCATGAAAAATCGTTGGTCTGACCAAGATGCCGATCGATTTCTCGATCAATATGCTGCGCAATGGGGAGCGGACTTGGCGCTGCGAACCTACACCACACGCTTGCTGGGCAGCGATGAAGCGCTCGTTCTTCACGGCGGCGGCAACACTTCGCTCAAAGGAACTCATCACAACGTTTTTGGCCAGGAAACGCCCGCGCTCTTCATGAAGGCCTCAGGGTTCAATCTGGGAACGATCGAGCCGGAAGGGCACACGCCCATGGACCTTGAGTATCTGATGCGGCTGTGCGGCCTTCCCGAGCTTTCCGATGACGCGATGGCAGGTGAGTTTCAAACGCATCGGCTGGTACCCAACGCCGCCGCGCCTTCCATTGAAACCCTTTCGCACGCCTATATCCCTGCGAAGTACATCGACCATACTCACGCCGACGCGATCCTGGTGCTGACTAACCAGCCTGAGGGCGACAAACTTATTCGCGAAGCGCTGGGCGAGGGCGTGGCGATGGTCGATTATGTGAAGCCCGGCTTCAAGCTGGCCAAAGCGGTGATCGCCACCTATGATGCCCACCTTGGGTGCCACGCTCTGGTCTGGATGCAGCATGGCATCATGACATGGGGTGAGACGGGGCGCGAAGCTTATTCCGCCATGATCGACCTGGTCACTCGCGCGGAGGACTTCGCCGCGCGGCGAGCTTCGCGGCCCCTTGTGGTGGTCATGCCGACATCGCTCGCCGACGCGGAAAAGCGCCTCGCGTCAGTCGCGCCGGTGGTGCGTGGACTGCTGGCGCAGCCCAGCGGAGACGCGGACCGTCCTTACCGCCGCATGATCCTCCAGCCCTTGGTCAATCACGAAACCCTGGACTTCCTCGGCTCCGATCGCGGCAAGGAGTTGGCCCTCACCCCCACGCTGACTTCCGACCACTTGGTGCGGACTAAACCTCTACCCCTGTGGGTCGATGGCCCCGACTACAGCAACCCGGCCCAATTTCGAGATCAGGTACTAAAGGGATTAGAGGTTTATGCGAGGGATTACCAGGCATACCTCGAGCGGAATGCCGCGCTGATGCCTCCCGGCATAAAGCCTTTCGATTCCCTGCCCCGCGTGGTTTTGTTGCCCGGACTTGGAGCGCTATGCGCGGGCAAGGACGCGCACGCGGCGCGAATCGCACACGACATTACCGCGCAAACACTCGCCGCCAAGGCGCGAACAGCCACGATGGGCACTTACCGAGGCCTCGGCGAAAGCCATCTGTTCGAGGTGGAGTACTTTACCCTGCAACACGCCAAGCTCCGAACCGGTGAACCACCCCTCGGTCGTGAGGTCGCAATTGTAACTGGAGCTGCCGGAGCAATTGGCTCAGCGATCGCCGAAGGCCTTCTGGAGAACGGATGCCACGTTGCGCTCACCGACTTACCCGGCGCGGCGTTGGACAATCTGGGTGAAGAGCTGAAAAAGAAACACGGCGAGCGCGTGATCACCGCCCCCCTTGATGTGACCGATCCCTCCTCTGTGACGCAAGGATTTGCCGCCGTCATCAGAACTTGGGGCGGCGTCGATTTGGTCATCGTTAATGCCGGCGTGGCTATGGTTTCTTCACTCGAACAGATGGACCTCGCGGCGTTCCAGCGCGTCGAGCGGGTCAATACGGACGGAACCCTCCTGCTGCTGCGTGAATCGGCGCGCCACTTCCGCGCGCAGGGGACGGGCGGCGATATCATTCTGGTGTCCACCAAGAACGTCTTCATGCCCGGCGCGAAATTCGGCGCTTATAGCGCCACCAAGGCCGCGGCGCATCAATTGGCTCGCATCGCCAGCCAGGAAATGGCGGAACTGGGCGTGCGCGTCAACATGGTCGCGCCGGATGCCGTCTTCTCACACGGAAGCCGCCGGTCCGGGCTGTGGGCAGAAGTCGGCCCCGATCGCATGCGCGCGCGCGGACTGGATGAAAAGGGCCTCGAAGCATACTACCAATCGCGCAACCTCTTGAAGGCAGCGGTTACCGCCCAGCACGTTTCGAGAGCGGTGCTGTTCTTCGCGACTCGGCAAACACCCACCACCGGCGCTACCATTCCCGTGGACGGCGGATTGCCCGATTCGACGCCACGGTAAGACAGTGGATAGTGGCTAGTGTCAAGAATAGGCGAAGCTCGAAAATCGAACTTCGAAACTCGCCACGATTTTCATGTTTCGATGTTCGAGTTTTGATAGCCTGAAGCAACTGACCACTGACAACTGACTACTGCCAACTGCCCGCTGAATGTTACAATCCTTGCGAATGGCCAGCACGACCCAGGAATCAACACGCGTTATTGGAATCGACCCCGGGTTGAACATCACCGGGTACGGCGTGGTCGTGAGCAAGGGAAGTGACGTGAAGCTGCTGGAAGCGGGCGTAATCCGCTTGCCACCTAGTCAGGGTCAGAATCTTCCCGCGCGCTTGGAATCGCTCTTCCACGAACTTCAGCAAGTGATGAAGGAGTTCAACCCGCAGGCCATGTGCCTGGAAGAAGTATACAGCCATGCGGATTACCCACGCACCGCGATCCTGATGGGCCACGCGCGCGGAGTCATCTGCCTGGCGGCCAAGCTGGAAGGAATTCCCGTGCTGAGCTTTTCCGCCAAGCGCGTGAAGCAATCGGTGACCGGCAACGGTAACGCCTCGAAGCTCCAGGTGCAGCGCGCCGTCCAGCACTACTTCTCGCTCGACCGCACGCCGCACCCCCCCGATGTGGCCGATGCGCTCGCCGTCGCGCTATGCTATGTGAACGGGATGCGGTTTGGGCACTTGGGACATGGGGAGAGGCGAAGCTCGAAACTCGAAAATCGAAACTCGTGATCACCTGCCGAATTTCGCGTTTCGATTTTCGAGTTTCGTTATTATCCTAACAACTGACAACGGACAAAGGACCACGGACCCGAGACATGATCTCTGAAATAACCGGTGAAGTTCTCTACGACCGCATTCAACGCCATTCGTTGCTGGTTCGTGTACAGGCGATGTGCTACGAAATCTTCGTGCCTTCGGGAATCGCCTCGCGCCTTCGCACCTCGCCGGAAACCGAGCGACGCAATCCCCTGACCTTTTACACAATCTATTACATCGATGGCGGTCTGGGTGGCGGTCACTTAACTCCCAAGCTGGTGGGTTTTCTCGACCCGCTCGACCGCGAGTTTTTTGAAACCTTCACCACCGTGCCGGGCGTTGGTTTTATGCGGGCTTTGAAATGCCTTATCCGTCCGTTGAATGAAATCGCCATGGCCATCGAGGGAGGCGACGCCGCTTTCTTGAAGGAACTCCCCTATATTGGCGCCAAGACTTCGGAGAGGATTATCACCGAACTGCGCGGGAAAATGGCCAAGTTTGCATTGGCGCGCACGGAAGAACCCCTTTCCGTCGAGCAGGAGTCCGCCGCGGGATTGAAACAAGAAGCTCTCCAGGTACTCGAACAGTTGGAGTATTCGCGCGCCGAGGCCGTGCGCATGGTCGAGGAGATTTTCGCCAAGAACAAGAACCTGAAAACGACCGAGGACTTTCTACGGAAGGTCTTCGAGCAATTGCACCCGAAGAACTAGGTTACAGGGAACAGGTTACAGGGAACAGCTCCCTATAACCTGTTCCCTGTAACCTGTAACCTAATTTCCTATGCCGAGAGAACGATTAGTTTCGCCGGAACTGATTTCGAAAGAAGAAGAGAGCTTCAATCGCACCCTTCGCCCGTCCAATATCGACGAGTATGTGGGGCAGAGGAAGGTTGTCGAGAAGCTCTCCATCGCTTTGCAGGCGGCCAAGCAGCGCAGCGAATCGCTTGAGCACGTACTGTTTTTTGGCCCGCCGGGCTTGGGCAAAACCACGCTCGCCTACGTCATTGCCAACGCCATGGGGTCGAAGATCACCACGACATCGGGGCCTGCGCTCGAGCGAACCGGCGACCTAATGGGTATCCTGACGAATCTCGGCGAGGGTGACATCCTCTTCATCGATGAAATCCACCGCCTCCCTGCCAACATTGAGGAATTTCTCTACCCGGCCATGGAAGACTACAAGGTGGATTTCGTTGTCGACAAAGGAATGTTCGCCAAGACCATTAATGTTCCCCTCAAGAGGTTTACGCTGGTGGGCGCCACCACGCGCGCCGGGAGTCTTTCGGCGCCACTCCGCAACCGCTTTGGACTCTCCTATCACCTCGAGTTCTACACGGTGGATGATCTGCGGAAGATCATTCGCCGATCGGCAGGAATTCTCAAGGCTCAGCTTGATGAACCCGGCGGTACGGAAATCGCCCGCCGCGCCCGTGGCACGCCGAGGATTGCCAATCGCCTGCTCCGCAGGGTTCGCGACTACGCCGATGTCAAAGCCGACGGCGCCATCAATTCCGGCATCGCGATCGATGCATTAAAGCTCGAAGGCGTGGACGACCATGGCCTGGACGATCTCGACCGTAACTTCCTGTCTACGATTATTCGCATCTACAATGGCGGGCCTGTCGGGGTGGAAGCCATTGCTGCTACATTGAATGAAGAAGTCGATACGCTTGTGGATATGGTTGAGCCTTACCTGCTCCAGCAGGGCTTCGTCAGCCGCACCAAATCAGGGCGGAAGGCCAACGAACCGGCTTATCGGCTTTTGAATTTGCCCTTGCCCGGCGTTGGCCCACGAACACTGTTCGACTGAGCCGCGCATCCGGCTAACCGAGATTAGCTGCATGTTACCTGAAACGAGTCCTGCCACCGGGCCTCCCCGCACTCGCTCACGGCCTGGGAAGCAAGTTTACCTTTCGATCGGTTCGAATCGGGGAGACCGGGCGGCAAACCTTCGGCGCGCCGTGGAGGAACTTGGGAAAAGCGGAGTGAAGGTCCAGCGGGTCTCGTCATATTACAAAACTGAACCCGTCGATTTTGGGCCCCAGGCGTGGTTCCTGAATTGCGCCGTAGAAGCCTCGACGGAGTTCATGCCGATGCAGCTTCTCAAAGCCGTCAAATCCGTAGAGAGGGCTCTTGGGCGGCGCCCGGGAGTAAACAAAGGCCCGCGACCGATTGACATTGACATCCTGCTTTACGAGAATGTGGTGGTCCGGACAGCGGTCTTGATCATTCCCCACGAGCGCATGAACGAAAGGCGATTTGTACTGATCCCTTTGCGAGAACTTGCGCCCGCGGCCCGTCACCCGGTGAGCAGAAGGACGGTCGCGGAGTTGCTCCAGGACTCGCCGGATCTGAGCCAGGTGGTTCGATATAAACAAGAGGAATAACGTGCCGCTAAGAAGCCAAAAAGCAAAAAACGAGATTCGAAGATCGACGCGATTCTCGGTTTTCGAGTTTCGATTTTCGGCCTTTCCAGGTTTTCCGCGCATCACCGCACTCGCCACGATGGCGCGATGGCCTGAGGTCACCCATGCCTAAGCCGCGGGCTCACGAGCCCTTGCGCTTCATCGCCATCGAAGGCCCAATTCGTGTGGGGAAAACCACTCTCGCCGACCTCCTGGCGGACCGCCTCCACGGCACCCGCATTCGTGACGACGAAGACAATCCCTATCTAAAGGCCTTTTACAGCGACAAGCCGGGCGCTGCTCTGCTGGCTCAATTGCACTTTCTCATCCAGCGCTTCAAGCAGTGGCAGGCGCTGGACCTGGCGAAAAAGACCGACCGAGTGATCATTAGCGATTACATTTTTGAGAAGGACAAAATATTTGCCTATCTGAATCTCGCCGACGAGGAACTTGAGGTCTACGACCAGTACTACGACATATTCGCCGAACAAGTCCCCATCCCGGATTTAGTGATATACTTACAAGCGAAGCCGGAGGCGTTGAGGAAGCGAATTGAAAAGAAGAATGTGCCGTTCGAGCCCCGCATTTCCGATGATTACTTGGAATCGGTGGTGAATGCTTACGAGCACTTCTTCTTCCATTACAAGTCCAGTGACTTGCTGGTAATCGAAACGTCCGAGATCGATTTCGTCGACCGGAACGAGGATTTGCAGGAGCTCCTCCACCGCCTGAGCCAGCCGGTTACCGGCACGCAGTATTTCCTGCCGCTCGGATCCGCGTCGGCGGACTGAGACGGGTGCAACGAGCAGCTCGCGCCACCGGGGGTAAAACGACCGCGAGCAAACTCCGAGTTTGAAGACCCTCTCCGTCCAGGTAGGTGGAGGTCCTCCCGGACCCCCGGGCGCTACGTGCTTGGCGCCGGAGTAACTTCCTGCGACAGAGAGGGTCTTCTGCTTTTGAATCATTGGGCCATCGGGTCATCGAGCCATTCATAGAACTGCAACATTCGATGCGTGCTTGTTTGCTAGCCGTTGGCCACTCAATATGTGTTCCTGATTCTCAGTGGCCGGATGACTCGATAGCTCGATAACCAAATACTTTGAGGTAAAGCCATGGACCAGAATTCACAGGCCGTGAGCAAGGTTACCGTACCCCTTATCATCGAACGGAAGTTGCGCGGAGAGAAGGTCTCTTGCCTGACGGCTTACGACTACCCGGCCGCGCGCCTGGTCGACGAAGCGGGCATCGAACTGATTCTCGTGGGTGACTCGCTTGCCCAAACCGTTTTGGGATATGATTCAACAGTACCGGTTACTGTTGAGGAAATGCTTCATCATTTAAGGGCCGTGCGCCGGGGCGTCCGCCGGGCACTGCTGATTGTCGATATGCCCTTCGGCGCGTATCACGTGAGCGACGAACAAGCGTTGGCCAACGCGATTCGTTTCCTCAAGGAAGGCGGCGCGGAGGCCGTAAAACTTGAGGGCGGAGTGAAACGTGCGCCGCTGGTGAGAAAACTCGTGGAAGCACAAATTCCCGTCATGGGGCATATCGGCTTGACGCCCCAGTCCGTTCACGCCTTGGGGGGGTATCGAGTGCAAGGCAAAACCCTCGATTCCGCTGCCGAGATTCTGGCCGATGCCGAAGCGCTGGAGGAAGCCGGAGCTTTTGCCGTCGTCCTGGAAGGGATCCCGCGCGAGCTCGCCGCGATTATCACCCGCCGTTTGCGAATTCCCACCATCGGAATCGGGGCTGGCCCCGACTGCGATGGCCAGGTGCTGGTGTTTCACGATGTGGTGGGACTCAGTTACATGCCGCCCGCGAAATTCGTTCGTAGCTACACCAACCTACGCGAAACGCTTCACCAAGTCCTGATCAGGTTTCGCACTGACGTCGCGGAGGGCCGCTACCCCGACGACCACGAGTCGTATCACTGGACCGCCGCGATGCGCCAGCAGTTTGAAAAGGAAACCAGCCGCTCCGCTTGACCTGCTTCCCGTGCGGAGCGCGCGGCCTGGCGCCCGGCCCGTACCGCTCCCGGACGGCCATCGCTGGTGGGGGCTCTCGACTGTACTCGAAGAAAATGCACACCCGACTGATTACTTCGGTTGCGGACTTGCAAAGCTTCGTGCGCGAATTGCGCCCCCGCGGCAGGTCGCTGGCCTTGGTGCCGACCATGG
>JBEKLF010000074.1:0-32625 GCA_050010335.1 Terriglobia bacterium | reverse complement strand
AACTTGGCGAGGTCCTCTTCCAGTCGGCTTGGCCGGGGTCAAAGGCCCAACATCCGACTCAATGAGACCAAGGCCGGCAAAGGGTAAAGACTTGGAAACCTTATCTCCGACGGGCTCCTAGATCGCCGCGTTCCGCAAACGCTCCGGCTCCAAGGGTGGCTGTTCTTTACTAATTACTCGCACTCTTAGTGTCCTTGAGCACGAGCACCACGATGCGTCCGTCGGAGTGAAACTCGCCGCCGGTCGCGGTCTTGGCAGTGGTCAGCGGATCGGCCGGCGTAACGTGATCCCGCTGCACGACGAGTCCAGTCCCCGAAAGCGTGCCATTCACGTATTCGCGTTCGCCGTCGATTGCCGGATCGATCTTATGCGTGACGCCATTGTTGCGCTGGTCGCGCTCGAATCCGATATCGTGCGTAGCGGCAATGCACCACAAGGGTCGCCCTGCGACCTCATATGGAGATTTCCAGGCGCGCAGGTGATTCCGTGACATCGCCACCTTCACCGGCTCGCCGTGGGCGAATCCATAATCCTGCGGCCGGTTGAAGAGATAGAGCACGCTCATCGGCATCGTCAGGTAGTCCTTCTTCTCCATAGTGCCCATCACGGCACTCAGCAGCGCGCCCCCCACCGACTTATCTACCTGGACCCACCCGGCGGCAGTGAATACCTGAACCACCTGGTCCTGTGTTCCCACGATCAGGACGTTGACCATGTCACCGGGATTGCCGTTGGGATCGGAGACGCGGCGCGGAATTTTGCTCAGCAAATCGGAAGTAATGCCTTGAAGGCGGGTCTCCGCAGGACCGCCAACGCCTATGGCATCCGCTGAACCTTCGTCGAGAACTTCGATCGTCACATGGAAACTTCCGTCAGCGGTCGAGGCTTCGCTCATACTCTGATTGAGGCCCAGGAACAGTCTTCCTGCCACGGGCACGTCGTAGTTCTTGCTCGCGCCCACCAAAAACGCCTGCGCATAAGCGTCAGAACCGATTCGGCCGATCAAGGCGCCGTGGCCGGCATCCTTTACCGCATATTGGTGGATCAGGTCGGCCCATCCCCGTGGCAGCCCGTCCGGACCGAACGTCCCCGACGTTCGCGACTTTCCTTTGTACGATGTGTCGGCCGGATATGTGATTTCTCCGGTGGCCGTGAAGCGTAGTTTCGCCCCTCCGCGCACGTCGACGTTCGTGTCCACCCATGTTTTTGTCCCGGGCACATCGATCTCGTACGACTTGGTGCTTCCCGGCTTCACGGAGCCCGTTTGTGCCGGCGCCGCCGGGCCCGGGCACACCATGGCAGTCGCACCCAGCACCAGCGCCGCAAATATGTTTGCTGTACTGCTGTTTACAATTCTCATGGCTTCTCCTTGTGTTGATTCCTCATTTTACCAGCCGGATTCAGTAGTGTCTTCCGGTTTGAGGACCGCTGGAGTACGATCCGCCATCAATTTGAGTTAATTGACGATTCGGCACGGGCAATCTATAGTTCTGGCCGTGCGACGGCGCAGTCGGAAACTATATTGAGGCAGTACTTGGATGGATTGGTAATCAAGAACGCCGGTACCAAGATTGGCCATGATGCGCTGCTGCCGATGAATTCGAAGAGCAAGTGTAGCGCGGACCTGTTCTGTAGGTCCGCGGCTCGTCCCCAGGATTTGAAGTTCTTGCCGTATTGGTAAGGAAAAGCCGCGGACCTACAGAACAGGTCCGCGCTACGAGCGAGTACGCCACGAGGCGAGAAATATGGTAGCGCCCAAAGGTCATTTGCTGATTGTCGACGATGAAGCTAATACGCTGGCTTCGCTGGCGCGGGCGTTCCGCCTGGGGGGATATGAAGCTACCGTGTGCGACTCTGCCGTCCGCGCCCTGGAGCTGGTGAAGACGCAGCCGTTCGACATGATTCTTTCTGACGTGGTGATGCCGGAAAAGGATGGCCTCTCGTTTCTCGAGGACCTGAAGAACATGGAACTGCCCACTCCAGTGGTGATGATTTCCGGACAGGCGCACATTGAGATGGCGGTGCGCGCCACTCGCCTGGGGGCCGTGGACTTCCTGGAAAAGCCGCTCTCCACCGAGAAGCTTTTGCTGACGGTGGAAAACGTTCTGCGCCTGAAACGCCTCAAGGAAGAAAACGAAGAGCTCCTCGGACGCCTCGGCAAGCACCAGATGGTGTGGTCGGGCGAAGCAATGCGCCGGGTGATGGCGCAGATCGAGCGCGTCGCCGCGAGCGAGACACGCGTCTGCATCCTGGGGGAAACCGGCACGGGCAAGGAGCTCGTGGCGCGCACGCTGCACGAGCACAGCCCCCGCCGGTCGGGGCCGTTCGTCGCGCTGAACTGCGCCGCGGTTCCGGCGGAGCTGATCGAATCAGAGCTCTTCGGACACGAAAAGGGCGCCTTCACGGGCGCGGGGGCGCGCCACGTGGGAAAGTTCGAGCAGGCTCAGCGCGGCACGCTCTTTCTCGACGAAATCGGCGACATGCCCTTGGCCATGCAGGCCAAGCTCCTGCGCGTGCTGGAAGAAGGCGAAATGGAGCGCGTGGGCGGTGACCGGCCGATTGCCGTTGACGTACGCGTCGTGGTGGCCACGCACCGCAATCTCGAAGATTTGATCCGGCAGGGCAAATTCCGCGAGGACCTCTACCACCGCGTGTACGTCTTTCCGCTCTTCCTTCCCCCTCTCCGGGACCGCCCGGAAGACATTCCGGCACTCGTCGATCATTTCGCCCGCCAAATCGCCGCGCAGAACGGGTGGAAGCCCGCGACATTTGCGAGCGACGCCATCGACGAGCTGAAACGTTATACCTGGCGCGGGAATGTCCGCGAGCTGCGCAATATGGTGGAGCGGCTGTTGCTGCTCGCGACCGGTGAAACGGTGGACGTGGCTACGGTTCAAACTGCCCTGCCCTCGCAGACCGCTTCCGCCCAGAACGGTTTGGACGTCCCCGCGGCCGGAACGCTCGCCGAGCGCGTCGATACCTTCGAGCGTGAGACCATCCTCGCCGAACTCCGCCGCCACCAGAATCACATCACCCAAACCGCCCGCGCCCTGGGCCTGGAGCGCAGCTACCTGTACAAGAAGTGTCAACAGTTGGGAATCGCTTTGCGCGCCCTACGCAAGGAGTAGGGGGGGTCGCGCGCGGGCGGCGCGAACTGACAAAGCAACGAACACGCTTCCGCAATCAGATGCGGTTTTCTCGGTGTTCTCTGTGCGCTCCGCGGTGAATCTCTTCTGGGGGGACTCGCAGAAAATGTCTCATAGTATTGCCGCGGCAAAGGAACAGATGTCACCGTCGGTGCTTGACGGTCCAGGGCGGCGGTGGTAGTCTCCCGGCGTGTTAAACGTCCGCCGTCAGAAAAACGCCGACCGTAGCCCCTCACTAATTTGTGCTTACAGTACGCGCGTACTATTGCCAATGTATATGACGCACTTTAAGGTGGAGTCCGGGGCCATTACCACGGCAAGCACCTCCGATAAGGTGATTTCGGAGTGAGGGTAAATGTGCAGGGGGAAGGCAGGAAAGTCCTTGGCAGTAAGCATTTTAATCCCGCCAAAGTATAAAACATTCGTCGAGTGTATGACCAGATAATTAAAAGGAGGAAGGTAAAATGACAAGTGGATTCGGTATTTTTGGTGGTGCCGTCGGCGTCGTGATGTGCATGTGGTTTATTCATGTGGGATTCTTGGTCAAGAAACTGCTTAAAGAACAGGTGGAGACCAACCGCATCCTTCGTCAGATGGGCGCCGCAGGTTCAAGCGTGGGGACGCCCAACAAGGCCGCTTAGGCTGAGTGCGTGCCACGCTTTGAGTCGGGTGCGTATTAGGCGCTGGGATGTGCTCCTTGATCAGCGACCCTCGCTCTTCATTCTCTGCCCAGGGCTTCCCCGCGCTGTCCGAATGATTCATCGGTACGATGCCGCTATCCGACCCCTCGGGGACGTATATGCGGGCCGTGCGGCCTAAGTCTTCTCCCGCCGGTCTGCTTTCGGCGTGCCAATTGGCGTTCCCGAGGTCTCCCGGTGATTGTGTCTGTTCATGCTTCGCTGTGAACCTCACGATACCCAGCGATAATGTCGAGGCCAAACGAAGTTCGGCTTCGGAATGGCCCTGACCGTTGCCGCCCCGGCGCTCTATGACTGGACGCGGCGCAAGCTGGTCGATCCCCTCCCGGTGGCGGCGGTCCAAAGCTAATGCTTTAGGGTACCTTTGGGCAGCCATGACTCGAAGACCTCGGCCGGGTGGTCAGAATGGCTCAAACGGCAAGATAAGCAACGCTGGCGGGAACGAGAACCGAGGCTTACGCCGAGTTTGGTGACTCTGATTGTCGATCAGATGACGAGCGACGCCACGGGCACCGTGCCCCGTTCTCCCCCGATGACGACGATGCCGGAATCCGTCACGTGCCCTCCGCGCGCGCGGTCGGCATCGAGATCGTAGCCGATCTGGGCACCTTCGGGAACTCGGACGTTCTTATCCAGGATGGCGCGGCGCACCTTGGTGTGGCGGCCGATGTCGCAGTTATCCATGATGACGCAGCCTTCCACAAGGGCGCTGGTGTGGACGCGGACGCCGCGGCTGAGAATGGAGTTGCGCACGACACCACCGGAGAGAATGCATCCGGCGGATACGATGCTGTCAATGGCCTCGCCGCGGCGATGGGCCTCGTCGAAGGTGAACTTGGCAGGCGGATCGGGGTAGCTCGCACTTCGCAGTGGCCACTGGCGATTGTAGAGGTTGAGCTCGGGCTTCACGGAGCGCAGGTCCATGTTGGCTTCGTAGTAGGCGTCGATGTTGCCGACGTCGCGCCAGTAGGGGATGGAGTCTTCGGGCTCGCCGGGGATGCGATTAGTTTGGAAGTTGTAAGCATAGATGGGGGCATTGCCGGCAAGCTTGGGAAGAATGTCCTTGCCGAAATCGTGGTGACTGGCGGGGTCTTTGGCGTCAGCCTCGAGCAGATCCACAAGCGTGCGCTTGGAGAAGATGTAGTTGCCCATGGAGGCATAGACCTGGCTGGGATCGCCGGGTATGGTGGGCGCATTAGCGTTCTTTTCGTGAAAGGCCATGATGCGTCCGTCCTCGTTGGCCTCAATGACGCCGAATTGGGCGGCTTGCTTTTGGGGCACGGGGTTAGCGGCGACGGTCACTTCCGCGTGCTTGGACATGTGGAATTCGATCATGCTGGCGATGTTCATGCGGTAGATGTGATCTGCGCCGAAGATGGCCACCACGTGCGGGTTGGACTGCTGGACAAGGTTGATGTTTTGCGAGATGGCGTCGGCGGTACCCTGGTACCAGGTTTCATCCTCCGAACGCATTTGTGCCGGCACGGGGATGATGAAGTGGCTCTTGAGGAGCCCGCTGAACTGCCATACCTCGCTCATGTGCTGGAGCAGCGATTGGCTGCGGAATTGGGTGAGCACATAAATCGAATTAATTCCGGAGTTGATGAAATTGCTGAGGACGAAATCAATGATCCGGTATTTGCCTCCAAAGGGAACTGCCGGTTTGGCGCGTTCTCGAGTGAGGGGATAGAGCCGAGTTCCCTTCCCCCCGGCGAGCACGATGCCCAATACGCGGATTTGCAAAGTTCCCTGCCCGGCGAAAGCAGGTTCTAGTTCGACGATCTTGTTCATCGGCGATCGGCGCTCCTGAAAGGGATGTTCCTTAGCATTTTATCAGAGCCAAACTTTGTGGGGACAAAAATAGCGTCTGGGAGTGGTCATGGCCAGCACTAAGATGGCGCATAAAGAACAGAGCGGCGCTCTGCGCCAGCCACGTTTTCCTTACCCGAGCCGCCCGCTGTCCGAACAATTGTTGCGGCATCTCGCTAACTTTGCTCGTCGCCCGCTTCCAGACAAAGGTTTTCAGCTTTTCCAAATGCACCAACGTGATCCGGCGTCAAGCCCCCATCCAGAATCTGGCACTCTTACTGCCGGGCCAAAGCATCGAAGATTTCTCCCAAGTGCCGAGGCGTCTTTCCAAACAGCAGCTTGCGCCAACGCTTGGATATAAACACGACAAATTCATCGCAAGCGGTACAGGACTATCGCGCCCAATCCCATCACGACAGCGGCGTAGGCGAAGGCGGTGACAGGTGAAAGAGCGGTCCACAAGACTCCAACCACGACGCTGGCCACGAGGTCCCCAACACCATTGACCGCTCCCAGAACTCCATAAGCGGTGCCACGAAGAGAGTCGCTTACCAAATCTGCGGTCATTGCACCCTCCAACGCATCTACCACAGCAATGGAGAACCCCGCCAGCCCAAACATTGCCAGGAGGAAAAACACAACATCAATTCTCCACATAAATGCGGCGGCGAATCCCAGCGACGACAAAGCGCCGCCGAGGTAGCCGAGGGCCAGCAAGCCGCGCCGCCCCACCCGGTCGGAAAGCGCTCCGATCGGGTAGGAGTAGCCCGCATAAGACACATTGTGCCCCACGTAGAGGAGTCCCGCGATCTGTCCCGCGCGCCCCACCCCATGTGCGGGAGTCAGCAGTTGGGTCGATGCCAAAATCAGCAGCGTCCGTGCATAATCCGCCATGCCGAAGATGCCGGCGCCAACAAGAAACCGGCGAAACGGACGGGGCATGGCCTTCAAAGTTGCCCAGAATTTCATCTGTGTAGGGGCGGCTCCCTTGTCGCAGACACAAATTGCAAAAACCAGAGCGGACGCCACCCCCGGAATCAACGTAAGCAGAAATATAACCCGGAATGGCGAGGAGGGATCGGTCGCACGTGGATGAAAATATGCCAGGAGCCCAACGGCAAGCAGAGGGCCAACAATGGCGCCCAGCGTATCGCCGGCACGCTCGAAACCAAAGGCTCTGCCGCGCGCTTCTTCCGGTACCGAACCTGCCAGGATGGCATTTCGCAGTGGGCTTCGAAAACCCCTTCCGAACCAGCCGAGTGTGCGGCTCGCGAGAACAAGCGGCCAGCCAAGAGCTAGAGCGAAGAGGCCGTTCGAGATGCCCGTGAGGAGATAACCTCCCACGGCCATCGGCTTCCGGTGACCAAAATGGTCGGAGAGCCAACCGGACCCGAGCTTCACGAAACTCGAAACTGAATCCGCCACACCCTCGATCGTGCCGAGCGCGGCCGCGGAGACACCGAGCGCGGCCAAGAAGCCAGGCAAGAGCGTCGTGATCATCTCATGGCCGATATCCGACAAGAGGCTCGTAAGTCCCATGCCCACGACGTTGCGATTGAGCCAGGCGAGGTCTGACCGGATCGCTGGTTGGGTGGTCGTCTTTTGGCTTTCCTTCACTACTGTGTCTCCGTCAACGGTCTGCCTTTCTTGCGAGTTCGATTGAGTATAACGAGCGTTCTCTCCTCGGGGAAAATCGCCTGCGCTGATTCTCCGGCGAGCTCCCGGCGCCGGATTTCCGGTTCAACCCGATGATATCCCACACCAAGATGTTCGACTAGGATCTCCTCAGAACTTACCCGTACCCTTGTGTCCGCCGAATCGAGAAACCGGAAATCAACCTCAAAGGGCACGCTCCTTTTGGGCACCGGTCACTTTACGGAGACTAGTCCGTGCTGCATTGAGGCGACCAATCTCAGCGGAATCCTCAAGCGGAACTTCAATAAGATTGATCTCCTCGCTGCGCAATGGGTCCGCGAGTATTTCGAAAACATGATTTCGCCGCTTCTGGCTCATTCCGGTCTCGCGGCTTTGCTGAGGGTGCCTTTCGCCCGGAGACTCAAGAAGGGCGGAGAAGGCCATATGGCCGTGGACGCCAAAGGCAGAGCGCTGTCCCTTGCCTCTTCCACAAGCAATCGGAAGCGCCCTCTGCTCCGGTCGCGCAAGCGACAAGGCGAGCCCGTAACCACTAGTGCCTTTTTGTGCCTACGACGAAACCGTCCAAAGTCCGCAAGTTATTGATTTGAAAGTGGCGTCCCCGACGGGATTTGAACCCGTGTTACCGCCGTGAAAGGGCGGTGTCCTAGGCCGGGCTAGACGACGGGGACATGGCAGGTGAATTCTTCATGAACTTGAAGCATGCGCGGTGCTTTCTCGGTGCGGACTTGAGCGAGTCTCGCCCAGCAGGATCCCAGTGCAACACGCGACTTTTCCATGCTATCAGCGGCACTTTCCAACTGTCAAATAATCTTCTCAACCTTCACTTCTCAGCCGGCAGTGTCCCAAACCCCAACTCACTCTGCTTCGGTTCGGAAGTCACAGCCTGCGGCAGGGCGATTTCCGCGAGTTGCGGATAATACTCAAGTAAGCCCTCCGGCACGGGCACAGGTGCGCCACGCAGAATGCTGATCAGTTGCAGAGCGTTGGCGATAGCCTTTCCCTGAAAGTGATTGTTGGTGATCACGAAGACGACTCCGGCGGTTTGTGCAATGTTCGAGACCCGCTCGGCCCAGGGCTTCAGTTCCTCGATGCTGTAAAGATAGTTGTAACGCTCTTCGGGATGGTCGCCCGAACTGAACCAGTGTTCGTAGTTGCGCCCGTGCAGGCGTACGTAGCCCACCGGCATGGTGACCTGCTCGCTTGGCGCGAGAGAGCGGCCGATAACCGGTTGGTCGATATTGCAAAAGCCCACGCCCTGCGCGCGCAGCCAGGCGAAAATCTCCGGTTGGTTCCACGAACTGTGCCGCACCTCGACCACCAGCGGGTATTCCATGAACTGCATGAATAGACCGCTCATGTACTCATGATTCTCCCGCGTGTTCTTAAAAGACCAAGGAAACTGCAAGAGCAGAGCCCCCAGCTTGCCGGCACCCGCCAGCGGTTCAAGCCCCTGCTTGCACGCTTTTTCATCCTGAAGGCTAGCACTGCGCTCGTGCGTGAAGCGCTTCCAAAGCTTGGCCGTAAATTGAAACGACGGGTTGTGCTGAACTCTCTCGAGCCACGCCTCAGCCACCTCTGCACGCAGGGGATTGTAGAACGAAGTGTTAATCTCGATGGTGTCGAAGTACTGCGCCAAGTAGGCTGCTTCGTGGAAGCCCCGGGATTTGCTATGGGGGTAGACAATGCCCTCCCAATCGGCATAGGACCAACCCGCAGGGCCCACCAGGATTTTGCCGCTTGAAGGCTTTCGCATTGTCTTCGCCTTTTGTTCGCCTTCAGAATATCTCCCCCAAACGCCGTTGTCAAGAAGAGTTTCGCAGCAGTTTCACCCCCCCCTCGCGCTGGTCGTGGCCGGCAACGGTCGGTTCGTCCAGGCATGCCCCCATGGCTCTAGAATCCGCCGGCCATCATCCTTCCTCCGACGAGTTGTTCATCTGATAGTTGTTCATCGGATAATTGCGCTCCCCGCGCCCTCAGGATAGAATCCCGACTCGCGTTCAAATCCTATTAGAAGGTGAAATTTCATGACGGAGTGGAGCGGTCCTCTGAAGATTCGTCCTGCGCGCATAGATGACGCCAAAGAAATTGCCCGCATTTACAACCAGGGGGTGCAAGACCGTGCGGCGACCTTTGAAAACGCTTTCGTCACGCCGGAAGAGCGTTATTTGTGGCTTGCGGCGCGGCCCGACAAATTCCCTGTGCTGGTGGCCGAGGTCAAGCACACGCTGATGGGCTGGTCGGCGCTCAACCCTTACAGCCCACGCCATTGCTACGACGGGATCGCGGAACTCTCCATCTACATTGAGCGCAGTCTGCGGGGCCACGGTGTGGCTCAGGAGTTGATGAAGGCCATGCAGAGCGTCGCCCGCGAAAAGGGTTTCTACAAAATCATTGGGCGCATCATGGCCGTGAACGAAGGCGCGCGCAAGCTTTGCCAACTGACCGGCTGGAAAGAAGTGGGTGTACACGAAAAGCACGGCAAGCTGGGCGGCGAGTGGCACGACCTCGTGCTCGTGGAATTCCTGATTCCCGACAATCTCAAGTAGGCCTGCCCTGGTACTTTAGTGCAAAGCGATGTCGCGTCGAGTCATGTACAATTGAGAACGAATGGGAATTCGAGTCTTCAGATGAAGGGCATGAAGCAATGGCTGCGGGTGGGCTTTCTGGCCGCGATTGCGGTGGGGGGGTGGTGTGTGCTGATCCTGATTACTCCCCCCCAGAATGCCGCAGCACCCGAGACACCTTCGGCGGATGCCACTGCTGCGCCGAGGACGTTTGAAAAAAGCGAGTGCACGCTGCTCTTTACGGGCGACGTCATGCTTTCACGCGCGGTGGGCTTGCACATGGCAGCGCAAAAGGACTGGTCGCTTCCCTTCCATCTCATCGAGGATACCCTTCGCAGCGCCGACCTTCGCTACTGCAATTTGGAGTGCCCGGTCTCAGACCGCGGCCACAATTTGCACCACCTGTATTCCTTTCGCGCCGACCCCCGGGTGATCGAGGGGCTGAAGGCCACGGGTTTCAACGTGGCTTCGCAGGCCAATAATCACACTTACGACTGGGGCCCGGAAGCGCTGCTCGACAGCTTGGAGCGGTTACGCGCGGCGGGCATTCAGCCGGTCGGAGCGGGGCAAAACATCTTGGCGGCGCACTATCCCCTTCTGGTACACGTGGGGGGCCTGCGAGTTGCCTTCCTCGCCTACGTGGACATTGACCCCAAGGAAGCCACCGCAGGAGTGGATCGCCCCGGCGTGGCGTGGCTGGATCCCGGGCAGGCCCTCGCGGACATCCGCTTTTCGCGGCCCCTGGCGGACTTGGTTATCGTCTGCCCTCATTGGGGAGTGGAATACGCATCACAGCCGACGCGCGATCAGGTGGAGCTTGCTCACCAAATGATCGATGCGGGCGCGGACATGATTGTGGGCAGCCACCCGCACGTGGTGCAACCGCTCGAAAAATACCACGATCACTGGATTGCTTACAGCCTCGGCAACTTCATTTTCGACCAGCAGGATTATGCAACGCACCACGGTCTGATGTTGCAGGTCAAAGTGCGAGAGAAGCAGATCACTGAAGTTCTCCCCATCCCCATCAAAATCAATTCCAGCTTTCAGGCCGCCCTCGCTCCCGTCGCAGATCCTCTTCCCAAACTACTGCTGGCGGAGCGCAAGCCCCCCGTGCTCCCCGCGCCGTGAGCTTGGTCAAACGACTATAGGCAGTTTGTGGGCCTCCCACGCGTCGAACCCTCCAACCACATTCATCACCTGTTTGAAACCGGCACGCTGTAACACGCTGGTTCCGATCGAGGAACGATATCCGCTTCGGCAAAACGCGGCGATGGGTTTCTGGAGATTCAAGTCGGCCAGTAGCGTGCTGAGTTTGTGCAGCGGTTTGTTTTGCGCTTGTTCAACATGCCCCGCTGCCCATTCGCCGGGCCTGCGGACGTCAATCAACTGCACGGCGTCCGGCTGGTCAACGAGTTGCCCGTGCAACTGCAAAACAGAGACTTGGGGAATATCCTCAAGCGGAAGTCCCGCCTGCTGCCAGGCGTGCATCCCGTCATGAAGATATCCCACAGCTCTGTCGAGCCCCACGCGCGCCAAGCGCAGTCTGGCTTCCTCCGCGCGTCCAGCGTCTTCGGCAACGAGTACCACAGAGGTTTCAAGTCCCAGCAAGGTGCCTGCCCAGGAAGCATACTGCCCGCAAAGGGCTATGTGCATCGAGCCGGGGATATGCCCGGCGCCAAATTGCGCGGCGGGACGCGTATCGAGGACAATGGCGTTTTGCGATTGCCAGTTTGCCACCTCCTGCGCAGAAAATGCAGGCAGCCTGGGCAGGTCCGCGACAGCCGGAGCGCCAGCGCGGTTGATTTCCTTGTCGCGGAAAAAATATTCCGGCCGCTCGGGTAGGTCCGTGACCATTAAGCGGATGAAATCCTCCCGGCTCATCGGACGCAAAGCGTAATTCAGGGCGCGCTCCTTGCCGATGGTTGACTGCCGCTCCGGGCTGATGTTGCGCCCGCAAAGTGAACCGGTGCCATGAGCGGGATAGATCTCCACACTATCGGGCAATTTCAGAAGCTTGTCATGCAGGCTGTCATAAAGCATCGAGGCGAGTTCCGCCGCGGTGTGATCGGGAGAAAGATCCGGGCGGCCGACTTCACCGATAAAAAGCGTATCACCGGTAAGTGCCGCCCAAGGCTGGGGCTCACGGTCAAGGTCCGTCACCAGGACGCAAATGCTGTCAGCGCTATGGCCGGGGGTTTCCAGGAAGCGCAGCACGGCACGCCCGAAGGTGATTTCGTCGCCATCACGGACGTCATGGTGGGGGAATTGTGCTCCCGCGCGCACCCCCACGTGAATCTCCGCGCCGGTGTGGGCGGCGAGTTCCCGGTGGCCGGAGACGAAGTCAGCGTGCAAGTGAGTCTCAATGATATGCGCAATTCTCAAGTCGTGCTTTTGTGCGTCCTCAAGGTATATCGCCACGTCGCGCTGGGGGTCCACCACCACGGCGGTGCCTCCCGAACCGATCATGTACGAGGCGTGCGCGAGACACGACAGATAGAATTGTTGGAAGTACATGTGCACCTCAATTATGGATTGGGCCTTGGGAGAATCAAATTGTCGCACGCGGCCTCGAGGTTGTCCAGTCATCGGGGCGTAACAATCATGGGATGGACATCAAGACATACACTGGCAATGTTAGGCAAGCCGGCGGCAGACGTAATATGTAGAATGCACAGTCCGGCAGATCTGTGCCTGTTTTTGTATCGGAGGCGCCCAATGTCCTCTCATTCTTACGGTGCGATACTCAAGACAATTCCATTTGTATTTCTCGTGCCGGGAACGGTTCTCGTCTGGGTTCCCTATTTACTGTTAGCCAAGGGAGTGCCCCACCCTATAGATTGGATAAATTGGCTGGCGGTCGTGCCTTGCGCTTTAGGCGCAGGGATCCTCTTAAAGTCCGCGTGGGACTTTGCTGTGGAAGGGCTCGGCACTCCCGCGCCGATCGATCCACCAAAATCCCTAGTGGTGAGCGGGCTTTACCGCTTTGTCCGCAACCCTATGTATGTGGGAGTTGCCTTGGTGCTCTTCAGCGAAGCGGCCCTGTTCAGTTCAATGAGGCTTTTGCAGTATGCATTCCTTGTCTGGGCCGGCTTCTTCCTGTTTGTGTTGACATACGAAGAGCCCGCGCTGCGAAGAAAATTCGGGGCTCCCTATCAAGAATACTGCCAAGCCGTGCCGCGCTGGATCCCTCGACTCACCCCGTGGTTGGCGAAGAAGTAACTTACATTTGTTCGCAAGGAGGATTGGAAACGTCCTTGCGAGGCTTCTGCCGAGACAAAATAAATGGCTCAACACCGCTACCGCGTTACGACCTTCTCCAGCTCCGCGCCGGTCGTCGCTGCGACTTCTGCGTGCAGTGAGTTTCCGTGTGAATCCATGGTGACGATGGCTGGAAAACTGCGCGCCTCAAACACCCACATCGCCTCTGGGACCCCGAGTTCCTCCAGTAGATAGACGTCCCGAACCTTTGGAAGGCACCGCGCGTAAAACTGCGCCGCGCCGCCTATGGCGTGGAGGTACACCGCGCCGTATTCCTTCAGCGCCGTTCCCGTCTTGGCGCCCATTCCACCTTTTCCCATCACGGCGCGCAATCCAAAACGGTGAATGATATCGGCCTCGTAAGGTTCCTCGCGGATGCTTGTGGTCGGCCCGGCGGCCTTGACCCGCCACTCATTATTCTCCTTGAGCATCACCGGGCCACAGTGATAAAGAACCGCACCATGCATGTCGTAGGGCGTATCGTGATGCAGCAGATAGTGATGCGCGGCGTCGCGGCCGGTGACCACGGGGCCGTTGATCAGCACCAGGTCGCCAACTTTCAGGGCGCGGACTTTCTCTTCGCTGAGCGGAGGCTCTAGGCGCACCTCGCGGCCCGTCAACTGGAAGCCCGTACCGGCCGAGATCAGTTGCTCAACGGGCCGCTTGGGGTCGCGATACAGCCACTGGGTAATGGCGCCGCTTTCAGCATCGAGCAGAACGCCCAGACGGCGAAACGCCCAGCAATCGTATGCGACGGTAACAAAGAAACTGGCAGGAAGCCTGTTTGCCGCTGTGATCTTGCATCCAATCAGCGAGTTGGCGCCGCCGAAGCCCATGGCGCCGACCCCGAGCTTGTTGGCTTGCTCCATAATCTCCTGCTCGAGCTTCGCCAGCACCGGGTCGGGGTTCGTATCGTCCAATGTCCGAAAGAGTTGCTGCTTGGCAAGATGATAACCACCTCCCCGATCACTGCCGATGCAAATGCCGATGGCTCCCGGCGCGCAACCCTGGCCCTGCGCCTGCCACACTGCGTGGAGGATGCACTTCTTGACACCCTCGAGATCACGGTCGGCGCGGCCCAGGTGTTCAAGCTGGCAGGGCACGGAGTACTGGATGTTCTTGTTCTCACAACCCCCGCCCTTCAGGATGAGGCGCACCTCCACTTCTGGTTTTTCCCACTGCTCGAAATGGAAGATCGGCGTGCCGGGCCCGAGATTGTTACCACTGTTCTTGCCCGTGATCGAGTCCACGGAATTGGGCCGCAACTTGCCGCGCTTGGTGGCCTCCGCAACTGCTTCCAGAGTTTGTTTGCGGATCGCGATCTGGTTCACTCCGATGGGAGTTTTGATCTCAAAGGTGAGCATGCCCGTGTCCTGGCATATCGCGCCTTCGTCCTGATAAGCCATGTCAATGTTCTCGCCGATGATGGCCAGCGCTTGCCCGGACTGGGTTTGAGGATTCTCGGTGCGCAGCGCCCACGCCATGGCCTTGCGAACATCCGGTGGCAGATTCGTTGATGTTTGGATAATCAGTTCGAGCATGCTTTCTTTGAGGAATTGCATAAGCACCTCCGCAAAAATGGGTTAGACCACGCTCCGGCGGCCTCGCCACTATTGAATTATACTCCGTCCGCTAGACGAAAGGATGCTTGATGATAGGGCCCAAGCCCAATCGCCGTCCTAGATCATCCTTCAAAATCTCAAAGGCTTGCTGCGGAGAATCCACAAAGCGGATCAGTTTCAACTCCTCCCGACTAATGGTCTCCGCCTCAAGCAACCAACCGAAATTGATGACTCGTTTCCAAAACTTCGAACCGTACAGGAGTATGTTCACGCGATGTCCCATTTTGTGAGTCTGGATGAGGGTGAGAAACTCGAACATTTCATCCATGGTTCCAAAGCCGCCAGGAAAAACGATCAGCGCTTGCGCGGGCTGTGCGAACCACAGTTTGCGCATAAAGAAGTAACGAAATAGCATGCTGAGTTCCGAGGAAATGTACGGGTTGGGCTTTTGCTCCGTGGGCAATTTGATATTGAGCCCGATGGATCTTCCGCCAGCTTCGCTGGCCCCGCGATTGGCCGCTTCCATGATGCCGGGGCCGCCTCCTGAGCAGACCATTAAAAACCGAGGGCTCTTGTTCACTTTCATTGCCCACACCGTGATCAGCCGCGACAATTCGCGCGCCTCTTCGTAGTAGCGCGCCATATGAACGCCCATGCGGGCACGCTTGAGGTCAGCTTGCAGCGTCGCCCCGGAACCTTCCTTGATGCGAAGCTCAACCTCCCGCAAGTTCTGAATCGCTGCCTCGCGCGAAAGAACTCGCGCCGAGCCGAAGAAAACCACGGTGTGCTGCACTCCGGCTTTCCGTAAGCGGGCTTGCGGATCAAAGTATTCGGATACAATTCGCAGCGCCCGCGCATCTGCGCTTTCCAGGAATCGGAGATTGCGGTAAGCAAGCTGTGGCATTTGCGCGTCGGGTTTGTTTCCATTCTCCATGAATTCCTCACTTTGGTGGAGTCAATGCCTGAGCGGTTATAGAGGATACCAGACCCGGTGTCACTTCCACCGCAAAATCCCCTCGGGAGGGAAAGCGCCAGAAAAGGTGTGGCCGTGGCGTGGGCGTGCCGTCCGCGGGTGCGTGGGCATCCTGCCCGGGCATTCATGGCGCGAGCGGGACGCTCCCGCGTCTACTGCCCCCCGCTCCACTCCCGGTTTCTGCCTCTGCTTGTCACTCGGAGCATGTCACGTGTCATTGGTGTTTTTCAATAACTACATTTATTATCATCAACATCGTGGCATACCGGGTGTCGGACATATTTTCTCCATTTGTTTTCAATAACATCGTGGGATCGACCTTCATTTTTTAATTCCCCTTTCTTTCATAAGACTTTTGACAGAACCTTTCCTCTGCTTTGCAGTCGAGAATTTGCTAACTTATTTAATTTCAATGACATATATTTTCCAAAGATTTCCGTCATTTGCAGCTAAACCGTTTAATTTCTAGTACATCGTGGCATGCTGGGGGACGTTGTACCTTCAGCTCTTCGGCATATCTACTCTGGCCATGACCGTTACTTGCGTGGCGACGCCGCCATGGCGGACTAGGTTCCGCGTCAGATGGGGCAGGATGCCCGCGCTCCCAGTACCAGACACCCGACACCTACGCCCACTGCGTGATTTCACCCCGAGGCTGCCCTCCATACTGTAGGCTAACAAGTTGGCGGCCAGAGTCGGGGGAGATCCCGGCGAATTTCCTGCCGGTAGGAAATTCGGGCCAATTTATTTTCACAATTTCCGGGGCGTGGACATTCTGCCCGTGCATTCTTGGCGGGAGGGGGACGCTCTCGCCGGCCAGCGGGGGAGACGCCCGTGCTACGTTCGCTTTTCACTCTTGTGTAGCACACCCCGTCGGAAAATTCCAGTTGACCAGTGAGCACCAAAAGGGTAAGAGTTATGGGTTGACCCGAACTCGCCAGGTAGACCGAGCACGTTAGGACGCCTGCCAATTCTTAACCCCAATGGAGGAAGTATCCAATGTCATCATTTTCCAGACGTGAGTTTATCCGCCGGAGCACGGTAGGAGCAGCGGGCTTTGGTTTGCTGCTGAACGGTAAGCCGGTTTCGCTGGAGGCGGCCCCCCTTCCCCCACCGGCAGGCCCGAACGACCGCGTCAACATTGGTTTCATTGGCTTCGGTATTCGCGGCAACATCCTGATGGAAGCGATCAAAAAAACCGGGCAAGCCAATCTGGTGGCCGTCAGCGATTGTTACCAGGGGCACCTGACGCGCGCCAAGGAACGCACCGAGGGCAAAATCGACACCAACTTCGCACAGTATAAGGCCCTACTCGAGCGGAAGGACATTGACGCGGTCATCCTCGCTCCCCCCGATCACCAGCATCTGCCCATGGTATTGGACGCCCTCGCCGCCGGCAAGGACGTCTATATCGAGAAACCCATGACGCATCGGGTCGAAGACGGGCCCAAAATGATCGAAGCGGTAAAGCGTTACAACCGGGTTCTGCAAGTCGGCAGCCAAGGGCGATCCTCGTTCCTGCAAAAGAAAGCGCAGGAAATCGTCGCCTCCGGGCAACTCGGGAAGGTTACCAAGATCATTGCCTCCTACAATCGCAACAGCTCTACTGGCGCTTGGAACTATCCCATTCCCCCCGACCTGAAAGAAGGCGTCAACTTCATCTGGACGGAATGGCTTGGCAACGCGCCGAAGTGCGCCTATGACCCTGAGCGCGTATTCCGCTATCGCAAGTATTGGGATTATTCGGGCGGCATTTCCACCGACCTGTTTGTTCACCTGATTACATCGATTCACTTCATCATGGACGCGAAAGTTCCGTCGAGCGTCATGGCAGCGGGCGGAATCTTGGTCCGAAAGGATGGCCGGGAAGTACCCGACACGCTCGATGCCCTATTTGTTTATCCGGAGGGATTCAACGTTAACATGGGGGCAACAGCGAACAATGCAAGTGTGCCCGATCAGGGTATGACCTTCCTCGGAACCAAGGGGTCCCTCGCGCTACTCGGAAGCAGCTTCATCGTTGCGCCGGAAAATCCCAAAGAAGGATACGGATATTCGATCGATTCCTGGCCGAAAAGCCTCCAGGATGAATTCATGAATATGGGCAGCCATCGCGAGGAGGCAAACCCTCCGATCATCGAAGAAGGCACCGTCACTTACAAAGATCAGGGCACGGACTCGGTGGTGTTGCACACACTGGAGTTCCTTGATTGCGTGCGCTCGCGCAAAGAATGCAGCGAGAATGCTGTGGTCGGCCACCATGCTGCGGCCGCCGGGCACATGGTCAATCTCTCGTATCTTTCCGGCAAGAAAATGGTGTGGGACGCCGCGAGGGGCACCGCCCGGGAAGCGTAGGAAGGCAGTAGGCAGTGGGGTAATTGACGCCTATTCGTCACAAAGGAGGGCGCTGCCAGCCACCGAGCGCCTCCTGCAAAAACTGCGCAACCCCCAGCGCCACATCTTCCCGCCACGGTCGCGCTACAATCTGAACACCAAGCGGCAAGCCTTCCTGAGTCGTCCCGCCGCGAACAACTGCTGCGGGCCAACCGGTCAAGTTGGAAGTCATAGTGTAGCTGAAGCTGGAAAGCCGATCGTAAGTTGACCCGTGCGCCATCCCGGCAAAGGAACAAACGGGGCAGAGCAAGACGTCGTAGTTTGAGATGAAGGAAAGCATTTCGCGCCGGAGAGCGTCCCACCGGCCGACCACCGCGCCAAGTTCCGCGACCGACTTGGCGCCTTGATGCTGCAATTCCAGCACGCGCTGCATGAGCGGATGAACTCGGCACGTCCCCACTTCCTTCAGGAGGGATTCGATGCCCGCGCCCCCGTCGGCAGTGAAAAGACCAAGATAGATTTCGTACGTCTGTTCGATCGCCGGAGGGCGGAGCTCTTCTACGGTTACTCCTGCCTCAGCCAATACCACCGCCGCTTTCTTTACCACCTCCCCGATATCCACCGAGGCCGCCACAATCCCGTTGTCGGTGTGAAAGGCGACGCGCAGTCGTCCGAGATCAATCGCCCGGGGATCGCCGAGTGACATCGGAACGATGGCGGGGTCTTGCTCATCGACTCCGGAAATCACCGGAAGCACGAGCGCCAGGTCTTCTACGTATCTCGCGAGCGACCCGATTTGCCAAAGCGCATCGAGCAACCCTCCCGGTCCGGGGAAGTGCCCCGTGCGTGGAACGCGGCCCGAGGTCGGCTTGATGCTGGCGATCCCGGTGCAGTGTGCGGGGAAACGCACGCTCCCCCCCGCGTCGCTCCCTAGCCCGAACGGCGACCCTCCCGCCGCAATGATAGCCGACTCACCGCCGCTGCTCCCGCCTGGGGACAGGTTGAGATCGTAGGGGTTATTCGTGCGCCCGTAAATCAAGTTATCAGCCTCCCACGCCCATCCCAGTTCCGGGCAATTGGTTTTCCCCAGCAGAATGGCCCCGGCCTCGCGCAAGCGCTTCACCACCACCGCGTCTTCGTGGGGGACGTAGTGCGAGCGGCCCTCAGTCCCGCCCGTGCAGATCACTCCCTTCGTCTCGATGGCGTCTTTCAGCGTGAACGGCACGCCGTGCAAGGGCCCGATTGCATCTCCGCGCGCCAGCGCCTGGTCGGCATCGCGCGCATCGTTGAGTGCACGCTCAGGCACAACTTGCACGACGGCGTTCAGCCGGGGATTCACTTCCTCAATTCGTCCCAGGCAATCGCGTACGAGTTCGTGCGCGGAGATTCTCTTCATGCGAATCGCCTCCGCCATGGCTGTGGCGGACTTGTAGATCCATTCACTCATGGAAGCCGAATCCTATGATGAGGATGTTGGACACACCGCGGAGATGAGTACCAATGAAATGCATCGACTTCTGAAAGTAGCATTCTGTGCCGATCGTAAAAACCGGCGGGAAGTGGCAAACGAAAAGGTTGGTGAGCCGGCTGGGATTCGAACCCAGAACCCCTGCCTTAAAAGGGCAGTGCTCTACCATTGAGCTACCGGCCCGGCTATCCATCACCTGCGAACACCTGTTCCGCAGTCTTTCAGGGCGAAGTGTCTGGCGGACCACAAAGAAATCCGTCTCTCTTTACAAAGTTACATCACTCCGCCCCTCTTCGTAAACCAGGAACTGGATATTGTGTAGAGCATCCGTCCTCTACCCCAGTTTGGCCACCAACTGTTCGAGATACACTTTTTCCCTCTTAATGTCTTCGAGCTGTTGAGGGCCCGAAATCTCCCGCTCGATCGTCAGCGGCCCGGTATAGCCCAATTCCTTCAGGCGGGGAATCAGTTTGGGGAAATTCGCCTTCCCCTTGCCGATGGGCACCTCCTCACCCAGTTCCTTGGGATTGGTCGGAAAAACTCCGTCCTTGGCGTGCGTGCCCCGCACCATGTGGCCGATTACATCCAGAGCATCCAGAGGATTGCCCTTCCCATAAAGAATCAGGTTGGCGCAATCCAGGTTTACAAACAGGTTACCAACGGCGGCGTCGGTGATGGCGCGCAGCATGGTGATAGGTGTTTCCTGCCCGGTTTCCATCAATACGATTTGGCCATTACCCTTGATATGCGTGGCGACGTCGCGGAGAGCGTGGACAGTCGGCTGATACTCGGGATCGTTGGGATTCTCGGGGATAAATCCAAAGTGCGAGTGCAGGGCCGGAATGCCCAACCGCTTGGCAAAATCGGAGGCGCGTTTATAGTTATCAATTCGCTGCTGCCGATACTTGGGAGGAACCACGCCGATGGTCTCGGGGCCTTCATAAAAAGTGTACTCATTGGGCGGGCCGCCAGAGGTATTGATGGCCGTGACCTCAATGCTGTACTTCTCGATGGCCGCCTTGAGGGCCTCATAGACACGGTCCGAGAAATCGTCCGTTCCGGCTTGGCACGTCGGAACACCAAAATCATGAACACGCTTGAATGCCGCATCCGGATCTTTGGAAACTCCAATGATGATTCCCATCCGGAAGGGCTTGCCGGTAGGGACCGCAGGCGCTGCCGGAATACCCGGCATCAGTCCTGCCGTGCCCGCGGCCACTGATACTTGCAGAAAACGACGACGATTAAGATTCTCCATTCCCTTCCCCCTTTTAGATAATTGCGGTACGGCGGCTTGCCTTAAGGCATCAGGTGCCCCGGCATCCCGCCCGGGTCATGTTCTGGCCAAAGTAGCCATCCGACGACAGGTTTCAACGCTCATCGCGCGCCGCTACAGCAAACTGACCTACTGCCGAGTACCTCAACACATTGACAACCTTTTGCGGTAAAGCATAGTATCCAATTTCCGGCAGAATTTCATGTCGAGAATTGGGGAGGGAGTGGAAAGCGCGACCGAAGCTGTGCGGCGAAGCCTGCGGACCGGGCGGATTGTGGCTTTCACGGGGGCGGGAATTTCGGCGGAAAGTCATGTTCCGACCTTTCGCGGTGCGGATGGTCTTTGGAGGAATTATTCTCCGGAGAGGCTGGCCACGGCCGAGGCCTTTACGAGCGATTCACGCCTGGTTTGGGAATGGTATGACTGGCTGCGCGGCCTCATCCACACGGCGCAGCCAAACCCCGGGCACCTCGCCTTGGCTGAGATGCAACGAAGAGCTCCGGGCAGGTTCACCCTGGTAACGCAGAATATGGATGGCCTGCACGAGCGGGCCGGCAGCCAGGACGTGGTCAAATTACATGGCGACATCTGGCGGCTGCGATGCACTTCCTGTGGGCGCGAAGGCCGGAACGAGCAAGTACCCATTGAGCACCTCCCTCCACTTTGCCGCTGTGGAGGAACCCTGCGCCCGGCGATTGTCTGGTTTGGCGAAATGCTCCCCGTGGATCAGTGGGAGCGTGCCATGGACGCGGCGCGAACGGCGGATGTTTTCATGGCCATCGGGACGTCTGCCCTGGTTTATCCGGCGGCCGGACTCGTACAGGTGGCCCGACAATCGGGCGCACGGGTTGCCATTGTGAATCCTGACGCCACCCAGGCCGACGAACTCGCGGATTGGATCTTGCGCGGCCCGGCGGGAGAAATTCTACCGAGGTTATTATGAAGCAGGCTTACTTGGACTGCTCTTCGGGGATCAGCGGCGACATGTTTTTGGCCGCGCTGATCGACGCAGGCGCTCCAGTGGACGAGTTTTTTGGCGAGCTAAAAAAACTGCCGCTGGGTTTCTATGAATTCAAGCGCACCCGCGCCATGCGAAGCGGTTTGGTGGGGACACGCGTGGAGATCAATGTGCCCTCCGAACAACCCCACCGCCATCTGGCCGACATCCAAGCGCTGATCGAGGGAGCATCGCTGCCGGCAAGACCTGCGGCGCAGGCGCTGAAGATTTTCAACCATCTCGCCGAGGTGGAGGGAAAACTTCACAATGTGTCTCCCGGCAAAGTTCACTTCCATGAGGTGGGCGCGGTGGACGCGGTGCTCGACATCGTGGGCACGTGTGTTGGCTTGGAATTGCTCGAGGTTGATGACCTCATCTGCTCGCCCTTGAACGTTGGTGGCGGGCACGTCGACGCGGCGCATGGAAGTTTGCCCGTGCCCGCACCCGCCACGGCGGAGCTGTTGAAGGACATCCCGGTTTATTCCACGGGCGTGGATGGCGAAATGGTAACGCCCACCGGCGCCGCCCTGGTCGCTACCCTGGCTTCCGGATTCGGCCCCCTGCCTTCGATGAAGATCGCAAAGATCGGCTATGGCGCGGGCGAAAAGGAATTTCCCGGTCACCCCAACATCGCCCGCCTCTTCATCGGCGAGCGGCTTGAGGCCGTCACGGGCCACCCGGGCCTGCCCGGCGACGAGGTCGTTTCCGTGATTGAAGCCAATGTCGATGACATGAGTCCGCAGATTTATGGCTACTTCCTGGAGCAGGCTCTGGCCGCAGGCGCGCTCGATGTTACGTGCAGCTCATTGCAAATGAAAAAGAACCGGCCCGGCCTCGCCATTACCATTCTCTGCGAAGTCGAAAAGACTGACGCGCTTTCCCAGTTGATTTTCGAACAGACCACCACGATTGGCGTGCGCATTTCCGAGGCGCGGCGGAAAGTCCTGGAGCGCGAGCAGGTGGCGGTGGAAACAGCTTACGGTAGGGTGCAGGTGAAAGTGGCGTGGCGCGAGGGCAAGGTGGTGAACGCCGCCCCCGAATTCGACGATTGCCAGCGCCTCGCCACGGAGAAATCCGTGCCGCTCAAGCAGGTAATCGCCGCCGCCGAAGCCGCATATTTGCAGCAGAGTGAAAAGGCGCTCAGGGCATGAATACGTTTTTCCTCACTACTCCCATTTACTATCCCAACGCCCGCCCGCATGTGGGTTCTGCTTACACCACAATTGTGTGCGACGTGCTGGCGCGATACAAGCGCATGTGCGGATACGACGTGGCATTCCTCACCGGCACAGATGAGCATGGCGAGAAACTCGAACGGGCCGCCGCTGCCGCGGGACAGTCGCCCCACGACTTTGTCGCGGAGAAGCGCAAGCTGTTTGTCGCGCTTTGGGAAAAACTCGGCATACCCGTTAAGGTCTATCCCGAGTCCGACCCGAATTCTCTGCGCTTTATTTATACCGATCATCCCGACCACATCATCTCCGTTCAACGATTGCTGATTCGCGCCAGAGACAATGGCTATATTTTCACCGAGCGCTACGAAGGCCGTTACTGTGTCTGGGACGAGCGTTATGTTTCCGATAACACCGACCCCGTGAACTGCGATATCTGCGGCCGCCCGGCGGAACTGATCAGCGAAGATAATTATTTCTTCAAGCTATCGGCATTTGCCGAGCGGCTTCTCGAACTCTATGAGCGGCGCCCGGGTTTTGTGAAACCCGATTACCGCATGAACGAAGTCAAAAGCTTTGTGAAAAGCGGGTTGCGCGACATTTCGGTCAGCCGAAGCCGGCTGAGGTGGGGCATCCCCTGGCCGGACGATCCCCACCAGGTGTTTTACGTTTGGTATGACGCGCTGACGAGTTACATGACGGGCGTTGGCTATGCGCAGGGTGAAAACGGGAGTCAAGAGTTCCAGAAGTACTGGCGCAACAAACCGGGCGAGTCAGAAATCGTTCACATGCTCGGCAAGGATATCCTGCGCTTCCACGCCGTCTATTGGCCGGCGTTCATCATGGCCGCATATCCCGACAGGCCGGAGATGTTGCCGACAACCATCTTCGCGCACGGATGGATTTATTACGAGCACGATAAGATGTCGAAGTCGAAGGGCAACGTCGTTTACCCGGAACCTATCGTTGAGGCGCTCAACTCTTTCGGCGCACCCGGCAACGACGCGCTGCGCTACTACCTGCTTCGCGAAGCGCCGTTTGGGCAGGACACTAGCTTCTCTTATGAGGGGCTCATCAAACGGTATAACGCCGACCTCGCGAATGATCTGGGCAACCTCGCTAATCGCACAATAACGATGATCAATAGTTACCTAGAGGGGCTTGTACCACCTCGCCCGGAAGCTCCCCTCGGAGACGATGCTTTACTCGAGATCAACACCACGAGAGATCTGGAGCGGGAAGCCGCGAATATCGTGAAAGAGTATCGTATGCACTTAACCTCTTTCGACTTCTCCCGGGGGTTGGAAGCGGCGTGGCGGTTAGTAGGACTTGTAAATGAGTATTTGGTTCGCAATGAACCCTGGGTCATCGGCCGCAACCTTGACTTGTCTAAGGGACATTATGTTACCGAGAGCAGCTCAAAACAACAGTTGAATCCAATTCTCTACACCTCAGCGGAGGCTGTGCGAATCAGCGCCGTTCTTTTGTACCCCGTACTCCCTCATGCGACTACGAGGGTTTGGAGTCAATTGGGGTGCGACCAATACTTGGGGAGAATCGAAGATCAGTGCATCGACGAGTTAAAGTGGGGTGGGTTGAAACCCGGCACGAAGGTCGGCAAACCTGAACCCATCTTCCCGCGCCTAGACAAAGCTGCGACGCTGGCGCAACTTGAGGAATTCTCCGCTCGAGACCGGGAGCGCGGCAAGTCAACGGTAGGGGCACTTCGCGAAGCGCCCCTACAAGCCACCCTCGCCGAGGCCGTCCTCAAACGCGATAAACCCAAGGAGGTAGTGAAATCCGTGGAAACCGAAAAATCACCAGAAGCAGCGCCCGCGCCTGAGGCTTCAACGACGAGCCCCGAGTCCCGTGTCCCGTCTCCGGTGTCCCTAACCCCTAACCCCGAATCCCGAACCCCGAGTCCCGAATCCCCAGCCCCCAGCCCCCAGTCCCCAACCCCCACCACCTCCCAGATTTCCATCGAAGACTTTGCCAAGGTGGAAATGCGCACAGGCGAAATCAAGACCGCGGAGGCCATCCCCGGAGCGAAGAAGCTGCTGAAGCTGACGGTAGATATTGGCACGGAAGTGCGCCAAGTCTGCGCCGGCATTGCCGAGTTCTACGCGCCGGAGAAACTGATCGGGATGAAGGTGGTGGTGGTGACGAACCTCCAACCGCGCAAGTTGCGCGGCGTAGAATCCAACGGCATGATCGTCGCGGCCTCCATCGGCGACCAAGGCCGGCCCGTCCTGGTCACCTTCGGCGAGGATGTGCCGAACGGAGCGAGGCTGAAATAGGTATAAGGTGTCAGGTGTCAGGTGCCGGGTGTCAGGGGCGGAGGTGGGTTCTAGGCCTGAGGGTTCAAAAAAACACTAATGGTGATTAAGAGCTGCCGCGATATTCAAATCTGGCAAAAAGGGATGGATCTTGTGGTGGAGAGCAATAAATTCTGAAAGCCCGACGCGAGAACTCTGACACCTGACACCTGGCACCTGACACCAATGCTTGTCGATTCCCATGCCCACCTCGACGATTCCGACTTCGACCCCGACCGCGCGGCGGTGATTGAGCGCGCTCGCGCTGCCGGGCTTCGTTACATCCTGGTGGCGGGTGGGGGGACGGGCCCCGATCGTCTGGAATCGCCGCTGGCCATCGCCGAGAGTTACGACTGGATTTATGCCTCGGTGGGCGTCCACCCGCACGAAGCCCGGCACTTCACCGATTCCCACGCGGAGAAAATCCTCCAGCTCGCGCGTCATCCCAAGGTCGTGGCGGTGGGCGAGATTGGCCTCGATTACTACTACGACCACTCGCCGCCAGACATTCAGAAACAAGTCCTGATTCGGCAAATGGAGTTGGCCCGCGAACTCAAGCGCCCCATCATCATCCATTGCCGCGACGCATGGGCCGACCTGCGCGCCATTGCCGAAACCCACTGGAAGCCGGCGGGCTTGGGCGGAATCCTCCATTGTTTTACGGGAAGCATCGAGGACGCCCGCGCGTTTTTGGACTGGGGTTTCCTGATTTCCTTCGCGGGAAATGTGACCTTCAAGAAAGCTGAGAACTTGCGGCAAGTCGCGCCTCTGATTCCACTGGACCGCCTGCTGGCGGAAACAGACTCTCCGTACCTCGCGCCCGTGCCTTTCCGCGGCAAGCGCAATGAGCCTGCCTATGTGCGCGGCGTCACCCAGGAACTTGCCCGGCTTCGCAATCTGCCTGACGAAGAACTCTCCCGCCACGTGTTGGAGAATTTCGAGAAATTCCTGACGGAGACTTCTCCCCCATGACGGGAAGAAGGTGTAGTGCGGGTCTTGACGTGATCACCTCGACTCAAGCCAGGAGGTATTCACCATGCGGCAGAAAATCGAAATCGCCCTCCACGTGACCGGTTTGATGTTCTCCGTGTCACTGGCTGCCCTCATGGCGGGGGCGCAACAAAATCCCGCGCCGCCTTCCTTGCAGGAGCAACTCGAAGCGCAATATAGCTTGTCCAAAGTTCGGCTCAACGGGACCGTGCTATCAGCCGGCGCGGTTCTGGTTGTTCAACTCGACGGCATTCGAGCCGTCTCCCCCACGAGAACCGTGGTGCCTGCGTGTATTTACAAGGATGGAGTGCTCCACCCGCCCAGTAAAGGGTCCCAAATTGCCAGGGGCGCTGTCCTCGGAATGGCAAAGCAAACCGGCGATCTCAACGTGTCCTTGGTGGTGGGGGAGAAGGTTTACGTTTCAAAGATCGATGTCAACCTCAAGGATGAAAAGATCGGGTTCCGCATCATCGAGTGTGATGCGTGCAACGGGCTCACCCAAGCTTCCTCTTTGAAGGCCGATGTGGTATTTGCGTTTCCCAGCGGCTATCTGGAGAAGGCCGATATTCCGGGAGTCGAAGATACGATCGCCAAGGTCCTTGCCTTGGATACATCGACGGCCGCGGCGCCGCCGACCGAAGCCCAACCTCCGCCCGCGCAACCCGCACCGGAGCTGGCGTCGGCGTCGCTCCAGGACCAGCTTCTGGCGCAATATCAATTGGCGAAGGTGATGGGGGGCGCAATCACCGAGCCCGGCACCGTGCTCGTGCTTCAGAAGGACGGGGCTCTGGGTGTTCGTCCGGGAATACTGATGTCACCGGTGGTCACGTATCAGAATGGAAAGCTGAGTTCGTCGATGCCACCCCCGCTTCCCTCGCCGCAGACCGGGCAACCTCAGCCGCCGATGTTTACGGAAAAGGATACGCGGCCCCTCCGGAACGGCGAAAAGGTCTACCTCAGCAACATCATGGTCTTCCCCCAGAACGACATGATCACCTATACGATCCACGAATGCGATGCGTGCAATGGGGTCACGCAGCCCTCATCGTATTGGACCGTGATCGTTTTTGCTTTCGCCAAAGGCTACCTGGCGAATGCCGCGGTCTTGGACGTGGAGGACACCATCGCCCAGGTGTTGACCATTGACACCGCCGCCGCGGCGCCCGCGCAGCCCGCACCTCCGCCAGCGCCACCCGCGGTGGAGCAGCCTGCCCCGGCCGAAGCGCCCCCTGCCGCCATCAAGTTGGGACAAACCATCGAGCAGGTGGTCGCCATCCTTGGCCAGCCGGAGAAGACGGTCGATCTGGGCGCGAAGAAGATTTATGTCTACCCGGACCTGAAAATCACGTTTATGAACGGCAAGGTGTCGGACGTGCAGTGAAGCAACGTAGCGCGCCTGTTCGGTAGGTCCGCGGCTTGTTCCGGGGGACTTGAAATTGTAGCGCGGCACCTGTTTGGTAGCCCCGTGGCTCGTCGCGGATCAACAATGAAAAACCGCGGACCTACAGAGCAGGTCCGCGCTACGCTTGCTGGAACCATGGCATGCGCCCCTTCGCCCATCCTATTGAAACCGCGGCCGTTTACAGCTTGACATCATGCAGCCAAAAAATTGAATCCAAAATGGCGATATGGTAGAATAGTATATATTCCACCGTGCATATTCTCGTTTGGAGGTGACAACCGTGCCATGCCCACTTCATCAGTTCGCCTCAGTTGGCCACTGCCCATATTGCCGAATGTTTGCGGGCGGCTTCGTTGAAGGGTTTAGATATTACCCGATACGGCTATACAAGGGGATGTTCGACACGTCGCCTGAGATCATTCGTCAAACCGGACGCGACCTTCGCACGGTCAGGGCGCTGGCCGACAAGTATCCGCCGAATCGCGAAAACCGTGACCGGGCAAGAGAGGCCTATAGTCAGCTTCCGCCCACGATCCGGGAGGGCTTGCAACTTGGCGTAGCCCAAACCGCTGGAGGTATTTTCGGCGGCATGCTGGCGAGTTATCTGATCGCCGGGGTATTGGGCCTTGGCGCTGCACGAATGGCGGTTGTAACTTTGGGGCGGCGCGGAACACTCCACGCGCCTCACTGGCAGCGCATGACGGTGATTTTTGGTGGGGCGGCGCTAAGTTGGTACTCGATGATGGGATCTGCCGTGGACTATGTCCAGCGACGGAATCAACTTCTCCAGCAACTCCCGCCGGAGCAACAGCGCGCGATCGAGGAGGCCACGGCGGAATTGCTGGGTGAACATACCTGGGATAACGCGGAGGGCAGCGGTTCCCCGGGCTCCAAAAAGCATCAGTAAGTGTAAACGCGGGGGCGCCGGGGCTTGTGTTTTCCGCCTTGGCCTACGCCATTCGGGGCGCGAGTCATTTGGCCGGCTGGCCAGACACCCGTCTTGAAGGTGTGAAAAAATTGATCAAAGGACAAAACAACTCACGCAAAGACGCCAAGACGCAAAGGTCCGCCAAGCAAACAAAGGACTTCTTCTCTGCGTTTCTCTGCGTCTTGGCGTCTTGGCGTGAAACCGTATATTTTTTCACAGCCCATCATGGTGTCTGTCATTTAGGGCCTTTGGCCCGCGAAAGCCCATGAAACTGACATTCTGGACCTGCATTTTCGACCCTGCGATCCCGAAGGGAGGTTCTCTTCAGGCCGCGCACCGTCGAGAGTATACTCTGCTGCGCCTTGCCCTTCCACCACCGCGTGTACAGTCCCGGTGAACTCCAATCCATCACCACCCGCACCCTCGCCGCACGACACTTTTCCTCTCGGTTTGCTTTCGGTCGGATGCGTTGAGTTCAACTTACAAAGTCTTCGGGTTCTCAGACACCAAAGGGCCGGTGTCTGCGACAGCCGGCGTTCTCTGACCTGCAGGCTGGTGCGAAGCGCACGGATCGCGGGTAGAATGGTTCGGCACACGGTGGAGGTCGTTCATGACTAGCGTCAAGCACAAGACCAGGCCGATTCGAGTTTGTGTCGTATTAATCGCGCTGAGTATAGCGTTCGGGTCTCTTCGCACCTCCTTGGAGCGCCTTTCTGGGCAAGACCAGAAAGCGTCCGGCACGGTGTATCCCTCCAGGCGGATGGCGGACGGCAAACAATGGACGACACACAATCTGAACGTCAAGACTGTCCCGTCCTACTGCTATGAGGATGCCGAAATGAATTGCCTTCAGTATGGCCGTTTGTACACGTGGGAGTCAGCGCGGCGAGGATGTCAATCGTTGGGAGATGGATGGCGATTGCCGACGAACGACGAATGGCGGCAAATGGCGAAGCACTACGGCGGGGTCCGTGAGGATTCGGATGACAGCGGTAAAGCGGCGTACAAGGCGCTCTTGATCGGAGGGAGCTCGGGATTCAATGCCTTGCTCGGTGGCGGCCGCTCTGATGATGGCCAATACTCACGGTTGGAGGCCCATGGTTTCTACTGGACGGCATCAGAAAGTGATCCGGCCAGCGCCTGGTTCTACAACTTTGGTCATGGCGGGCTAGCCCTCAATCGTCATAGCGATGGCGAGAAGCAGAGAGCATTTTCCGTTCGGTGTGTCAGGGAGTGACGACTGAAAATCCTGTCCCGTCCCTGCTGAAATAGACCGCTGGCGTCGCAACCCATAACGGCCCCAGCCCTGACCGTTGCAAGCGCCGGCTGGTGCGGCCACCCATCTTTTGGTGTCCGCGATCCCGAAGGGAGGTTCTCTTCACGCCCCGCGCCGTGGAAAGGATACTCTCCCGCACCTTCCCCATCTACCACTGCGTTTACCGTCCTGGTGAACTCCAATCCACCACCAGCACCCTCGCCGCACGGCACTTTTCCTCTCGCTTTGCTTTCGGTCGGATGCGTTGAGCTCAACTTACGAAGCGCCATCGGGATCGCAGACCCCCAGATGCAGGAATCGGCACCAGCCGGCCGATGGTTCGCGATTCCCCCCTTCACCAGGGCGAGAGATTAATCGGCAATCCCCGCGCAGCAATTTCCTACCGGCAGGAAATCAGAAAGAAAAATCAGACATAATGTTCCATCCATAACCACATTTATACGTATTCAACTCGATATTGGAAGCCAGCGTGCGAGCCTATGGTACGGAGAACTGTGTCGGGGTGAAATGGCGCAGGGAGAAAAGGTGTCAGGTGCCGGGTGTCAGGTGTCAGGAGAAAGTTATCGGCAGGCGTGCCGATTCCCGATTGCTGAAGGCTAGACGCTGACGGCCGAACGCTCAGAACTGAAAGCTGAGGGCCGAGAGCTCGCCACTCGTCACGCGCCACTGTCCACTCCCCACGTTCCACTGCACAAGGAGGTCTATATGTCTCTCACCACAAAACGGAAAGTGACGGAGAAGAAGTTGGCCGCGAATCGGGCCAATGGCCGCAAATCGCGCGGGGCGGTGACGCCGGAGGGCAAGGCTCGCGCGGCCAAGGCCAATTTGCGCCATGGGTTCTATTCCCAAGCGGACCAGGAGGTTCTGCTGGCTCTGGGGGAGGACCCGGCCGAGTACCGGCGCATGATGAAATCGCTGGAGACGGATCTGGCCGAGGCCATGGAAGCCCAGGTGGTAGGCAGCATCGGGCGCACCTTCTGGCGGATGCAACGCGCCGCACGCATCCAGGATGGCCTGGCCTTGAAGCGTGTCCGCAAGGGTATGGAAATGGAAGAGTTCGTAGCCAGCCCCCAGGCGGTGCACGTTTTTCAAACCTACGAGGCCCTGTGCGCCCTGTATAGGGCGATCAACAACCCCGATCCACCTCCCTCGCCCCAGGACGTCGAGGACTTGATCAGCGTGTTCGGGGCCAACCCTCCCGACGAAATCAAGAAAGCCTTTCCTCTGTATCGCGCCTACTGGGAAGCGGCGTGGAAAGCGCCCATCCCGAAGGACGAAGACGAGCCCAACCCCAACCCTTCGCCAGCCGAACTGGAAAGGCTAGCGGCATTTGAGAAGCTCGATGCCGTGCTGGATCCGGTGACCACGCACTATGGCAGAACCCGGGACAACCTGGCGGAAAAACTCAACCGCGTTAGGTCGCCGGAGAATCTCGCCGCGCTGATGGCGCCCAAGGAGGAAGATGCCGTGCTCATGCAGAGGATGGAAGACTCCAGCCTACGCCAGTTGTGGCGGCTTACCAACATCCTGGTCAAAGTTCGGAAAGGAGCGCTGGACCTCAAAGACCTGGACCGTGAAAAATACCTCCCAATGAGTCGTTGAAAACAAAAGGGAAAGAAAAAAGAGATGTTAAAAATGAAGGTACCTCCCAATGACTTATTGAAAACAAAAGGGAAAGAAAAAAGAGATGTTAAAAATGAAGGTACCTCCCAATGAGTTATTGAAAACAAAGGACAGAAAAAAGTGCTCCCAATGAGTTGATGAAACTAAACGAGTTACATGTTTTTGAGCGGAGTCTGGCCATAAGCCCATGAAAACAAGTTTGTTACGCGACGATGCGGGCAGGAAACTCGACATGGCTGTCGAGAATTCAGGGGCAAAAGACGGCGAACTCGACAGCAATTGGCCCGAAGCGGCCTATGCAGAGTATGCAACCCTCACCTTCCGGGCTGCGAAGACCTCGCGACTACGGCCACTGGCAAGTCGGGATTCAGCCGTCACCCCTTGCCCCCTCCTCAACCGAGGAGCGGAAACAGGGAGCGCAGTGCGGCTGAGCTATACAGAGCGACATAAATTGTAGACGGCGGTCGGAAACCGCCGCTACAGCCCGGTGCGCAAACACTTATGTCGCTCTGTATAGAAACCATCACGTCTCCAATGGGCACTCCTCGCGGGTGCCCACCGGTAAGGCACCAACGAGGAGTGCCCCAATGATGAGCGCAAGATGTTTGCGAGAAAAACAAGAAATTGAGACCTTGCTTTGCAGAGGCGGGCGCCCCGACTTTTCTCGCAGCGGAGATTGAAGACACCTTGGCCGGAAAGAGGGTGATCTTAATATCGAAAATGAAGGTTCATCCGGCTATGTTGATGAAAAAAATGATTGAGACATTATGTTATGACGAAATCTCGCGATCCAATCGGCGATCGGGAGCAGGTAGCGAGGCGCCCAGGATTTCGCCAGCACCCCCTTGGTTCCTTCTCAACCGAGGAGCCGAAACGCGAGGCGCAGGAGGACGATCCGTCCATTCTCGCCGCGGTAACTGTGGACACATCGGCCGAGAAACTATACAGAGCGACATAAATTGTAGCGTCGATCTCCGATCGACGACGGCGGTCGGAGACCGCCGCTACAGCCGAATGCGCAATCATTTATGTCGCTCTGTATAGTACTCCCGATATCGAAAATGAAGGTTCAGAAAGCGCCGGGATAAACCGGCAGGAAGCGGAGGATGAAAATTCCTCACGAGGAAGGAGTAGCGATCCGCTCGGCCCCGAGTTTTGCGCGGTGGGTCGCGAGG
>JBEKLF010000073.1:0-38338 GCA_050010335.1 Terriglobia bacterium | reverse complement strand
GCCCTACGAGGGCGAGGAGGACGGACGATGGCCAGCGAGTTATCTGATATTCCCCATAACATGCGGAGACTTTACCGGCGTTTCGAACGGTGGCGGAGCGCGCACACCGGACGCTTGCCGATTCCCGAGCGCTTGTGGACTGCGGCGGCGGAACTGGCTCGGGAGCACGGGGTTTTCTCCACCGCGAAGGCCCTGCATCTGGAGTATGGCAAGCTCAAGCCACTGGCAGACGCGCCGGTTCCGGCGTTGCAGGGGGGGGTGGCGAACTGCGGTGCCACGCCGCACTCGATCACAGCCTCAACCGCCAGCGTTTGTGGAGCTGGTCGCGCCGCGGCCTGGCAGTTCGCCGGAATGCCGGGTGGAGTTGGAAGGTCCGCGCGGGAGAATCCTTATGATGTGGCGCTGATCTTCAGCCGGTACCAGGACCTGACCGAAGCGGCTGATGAGGTGAAGGCTATTTCGGTGCAACAGGGCCGGTTGATAAAAGTAGCGTGTGCTTTCCTGGTCAGCCCCGCCACAGAAAACCGCCGAGGCATTGACGGCGCCGCCTGGATTAAAATCGATCGCGCAAATTATGACGTGTGCCTCGATCCCCACGACTACCGGCCAAAACCGTAAAGTGCCCAGACCTGATCATTGACTTACCAAATTCTCGAAATTGCGGGTTTCCGCGCCCGAGGCAGAGTTACACACCAACTCAGCGCATATGCCATCTCGCCACCGGCTTGTAGGGGGACGGCTTGCCGCCCCCTCCTCATCGGGCCAGTGGCCCGTAGGGTAGGGCGAGCCCTACCCCTACTTGGTATATGCTCGCGCCCGAGCCAAAGTACGAGTCGTAGACGTGCTGGTAGGTCAGCTCGCACTTCTGTTGGAAAACTTCAGGCGTGTACACGCGGGGTAGTTGGTCGAGGGTGTCTTCGATGCAAATGCGTACGGCCGCTCTGGATTGCTGCCGCTTTCGCCAATCGAGCACAAATTTTTCCGTCTTGAGTTTTTGAATCAGGTCTTTCACCACCTTCTTAACCTGTTGTTCTTCCTTCTTGCTTAACTTCATTTCCGGCCGCGTGAGCAGGTCGAAGATGGCCAGTTCTTCCTCACTCAGATTCTCGGCGATCCCACGTATTTCCTCTTCGCTCAAATCCTTGGTGAAGGCGATGAGCTGCTTAAAGAACTCTTCAATGTTCGAACTCCCGGCGTTGTACTCATCGATCATCTTCTGAAACTTGTCCAGATAATCCATCCGCGTGCGATTGAATTTAATCAGCTTCTGAAGTTTGGTGTTCAACGCTCCCCGCAGCTTCTCCGCCTCAATCTGCTTGCGGCCCTTGGCAAGTCTGGCTTTTAACTTCTCCACATCCAGCTTGCTCAGGTCCAACGGCATTTCCGCCTCAATCACATAGCCCTCAGCGGCAATCGACTTATCCAGGACCTGTTCAACGCCCGCCATGACGCTGGAGATATCCGCCGGGCGCGTCAGGGAGCGAATCTTTTCATCGATAACGGCGAACAGCACGCAAACCTGAAGAAACGCGTTCACCGCCGGGTCCGGTTTTACGGCCTTGAACATTCTGGCCACATCTTCTGCCAGAATCCGGTATTTCCTTTTAGTCTCGTCGTTCACCACGATGGCTGCCACCGCGTCGTCCAGCAGTTTCACGCGGGTGAAACCCGTGGCGGAAATAATACTTCGTGGATTTACCCCAACTTCCGCGCAAAACTCGGTGGCCAAATCAATGGCGTGTCTGAGCATCGCCACGAGCTCCCCTTTGCCCCTTACTGGGCTGCCCATGCCGCCCGCACTCGGCGCGTAAATGGCCAGCGCCTTCTGCAAGTCGCAGAATACCCCCACGTAATCAACAATCAGGCCGTTGACCTTATCGCGGAACACGCGGTTTGCCCGGGCGATGGTTTGCATCAGAGTGTGGTTCCGCATCGGTTTGTCGAGATAAATGGTGGAACAGGAGGGCACGTCAAACCCCGTCATCCACATGGCGCAGACGAAGACAATCCGGAAGCTGCTGTCCGAGTTCTTGAATTTTGTGTCCAGGTCCTCCTTCACCATGCGTTTGCGGTGGGGTTCGATGTCTACTCCCTTCTTCTTCATCTCTTTGACTTCGTTCTGCTGCTGCGAGACAACCACGGCCATATCCGTTTCCTGCATGTAGCGGATCTTATTTTCCAGCAGGGGCCGTTCGCTCTCCTTTGCCTGCTTCAGATTTCCGCGAAGCTTCGCCAAGTGCGCCTTCCAATATTTCTGTACCTTGTCGTACATCTTGACGGCGGTGGCCTTGTCAATTGACACCACCATGGCCTTGCCCATCTCGCCCCGCCCCATGAAGTGCTCGACGAGGTCCGCTGCGATCTTTTCCAGTCGATCGTCGCGCGTGATCAGGTGGTATTGCCGGGCAAATTCACGTTCCAGCTTCTTCTCCTGCTCCTCGTCGAGCTCCGCCCCTTCCACCACTTCATAGATGTCTTCGTTCAGGTCCTGATTGGTGAGCTGAAGCTCAGGAATGCGGTTCTCATAGAACAGGGGAACGGTGGACCCATCCTCCGTGGATTGCTGGTAGTTGTAGATGCTGACGTAATCGCCAAACACCTGACGCGTCTTTTCTTCGCCCTTCATCAGCGGCGTTCCCGTAAAGCCGATAAACGCGGCGTTAGGCAAGGCATTCCGCATATTCAGGGCAAAGGTATCGTACTGGCTGCGATGCGCCTCATCCGTCATCACGATAATGTCGGAGCGGTCAGAGAGCTTTGGGTATTTCTGTCCTTTTTCCGTGCCGAATTTCTGAATGAGCGTGAAGACGTAGCGGTGGTCCTCCTGGAGCAAGCGTTGCAACCCTTTGCCACTCTCCGCATGGGCCTCCTTTTCTGTCACCGCACCCACGTTGGCAAAATTCTTGTAAATCTGATCATCGAGATCCTGGCGGTCCGTGACAATGACAAAGGTCCAGTTGCCCGGCAGCTTGCGCAGCACCTTCTGGGCAAAGAACACCATGGAAATGCTTTTGCCGCTGCCTTGCGTGTGCCAGAACACTCCCAACCTGCCTTGATTGTTGTTGATGGCCAGGAGAGCCTGAATAGCATTGTTGACGCCCAGGTACTGGTGGTTCTTGGCGACTTTCTTCACCAGGCGGCCGCTAGCCTCCTCAAACAGCGTGAAATTCTCCACCAGATCGAGCAGCTTGTCCTTATCGCACGTTCCCCGGAGCATGGTTTCGAGCGATACAATCCCCTGCTCGCCTTCCTCGTTGATCCGTTTCCATTCGGCAAAATGCTCCCATTCCGCCGTCATGCTGCCGATGCGGCTTTCGCTTCCGTTGGAGAGTATCGTAACGGCGTTGTACCAGAAGACCTGGGGAATGGCGTCGCGGTAATCGCACAAGTTATTTTGATAGGACGACTCGACGGCTTTGTGTGCGGCTTTGAGTTCGATAAAGACCAGCGGCAATCCGTTCACGAATCCCACCAGGTCCGCACGGCGTTCGTACATCTCCCCCACGATCCAGAACTGGGAGGCGAGAAAGAAGTCGTTGTTTCGGGGGAAATTCCAATCGATCACCCTTACCGTGTCGCTGGCGTCCTCGCCGTCGTCGTTCTTGTACGTTACCTTTACGCCGTCTTTCAGCAGGCGGTAGATTTCGCGATTGGCTGCCGCCGCGCTCATGGTGCTGCGGCCACGGGTAAGTTCTTCGATGGCGAGATTGATAGCTTCCGTTGGAAGCTTGGGGTTGAGGATCTTAAGCGCGGCGCGCAGGCGGGGAACCAGGACGACGTCGCCTTTTGAATCCCGGCCCAGGGGACTGGCGCCGTGGTCGAACTCATGGAAGCAGTTCGCCGTTTCCCATCGCAGTTTGCCAAACAGCTCAATGGCGGGCTGTTCAACCAGCGCGTCTTCGGAGTAGTCTGTGGTTTTCATTGCCGTCTTCAGGGGCCATTGGCCTCCAGGTTCGTAGGGGGAGGGCTTGCCCTCCCCTCATGGTCGCATCGACCATCGTCCTTTTCGTCGGGCCACTGGCCCGCCAGGGTAGGGCAAGCCCTACCCCTACGTCTCATCCTCTGGCATCTTTGGATTCTCCGGGTCCTCCAGCCAACGCTCCGGGTTGTGGATAATATAATCCCGAATCATTTCCAGCTCATGGGTATCCCGTATGATGTGCTCGTAGAAATTCTCATGCAGAGGGTGCGCCCCTGGCCGCGACATGAATTTGTTCAGCGCAATGGTACTGATGGATTTGAACGCTCCCACCACATCGCCCATGCTTACCCGTCTCGTAGGGGGACGGCTTGCCGTCCCCTCGATGCCAATTGCCCTCCCCTCCGTGCCAATCGCCGCCGAATCCCGTTTTGCATTGCCGTTCGTTGTCGAGGGTAGGGCAAGCCCTACCCCTACGATCCGATCATTTTCATGGAATCGCCCCACAAAATTTGAGGGGGTTGGTTGAATGATTGGGGCGCCTGTGGCCAACGCCAACGCTTCCTCCAATCCCGGTCCCGGCAAAACAAATATCGCGTGCAAATGGTTGGGCATCATCTGAAATGCATCCTGGACCAGCGACGGGAACCGCCGGGGTAGGGCGTCCCAAATTCGTTGCACGATGCTGCCCTGCTCGCTCAGGACCATATTGCCCTCAACGATTTGGCCGAATAGGAATTCCTTGTCCTGAGTACAGATGGTGATGAAATACGCCCCGCCCCCGGCATAGTCATAACCGCGCAAGCGTATGGACCGTCGATGATGAATGCGGGGATCGTAGGTCATATTTTCTGTATGGCGGCTTGCCGCCCCCTTATGGCCGTCCCGGCCATCGCGGATCGTAGGGGGAGGGCTCGCCCTCCCCTCATGCCAGCGTCGGCCATCGTCCGTTTCGGCGGTCCATTGGCCCGCGAGGGTGGGGCAAGCCCCACCCACGACTCGTGGTCGCATCGACCATCGGCTTGTAGGGGGACGGCTCGCCGTCCCCTACGTCCGAATGTCGAGATTCGCCACATCAATCGCCCCCGAAACCAGCTTGGGCAGCAGCAGGTCGCGGGTGCGGCGGAGGATACTGTTCGCCGCCCTCAAGCTCCTTAGCCGACCGAATAGCGGCTTGCAAAACGCATTAAATGCTGTAAGCACGGTTGTCGGCGGAAGCAGAAATGAAAGCGAGTATGCTTGATTTCGGTTCAGGCCCGGGACTGCCGCGTCGTTGTTGATAAAGTTCTGCGTCTGCAAATTAAAGAAAACGTAGAACAGAGGCAAGTCCGTCTGGACATAATAAACCGTGTCGATGGGATAGAACGATTCATCAGACCAATGGACGGAACCAACATTTCCCTTGCGACCAACGATGACGCCGGGCCCATTTATAAGCATTTCTGAATGATTTCCTACGACTCCGCTCGAGCCGTATACGGGAAAGGGCCCTGCATGTCTGTCCTCCGCCTTTAGAGCCTTGCCGTAGGCCAACTCGACGTGTTCCTTGAGCTTGTCGGCTCGCCAACCACTTGGAATTGGACCCATGAAACCGGAAGTGGACGAACCACTCGCGGTAGAGCGCCTGCGCCATCTCTTCCAGAATCTTGATCCGCCGCGTGTTGTTTTCAATTAGGTCGTCGTAGGCGGAGAGGATGGCGGCAATTTTGCGCTGGGTGGGGAGCGAGGGAAGACAGATTTCGAATTCCGGAAACTTTGTGATCGGAATGCGATCGACCGTTGCACCGGAAAGGGTATTTCTTGCAATTGTCGCGCGCCAATCTTCACTAAAGAAGTAATAAAACAGGAAACGTCTGTCAACCTTCTCTGGATTGGGGCGAATCAGTGCAAGCCTCCGTCCAAGACAGCCGCGGAAGCCTTCAGGGATGAGGGCATACCGGTTGAGCGTCGCCTCGTAGGTGAATACAATGTCGCCTTGGCAGGGATTGACGCGCTTCGTCCAATTCGGGAAGTCCTCCTCAGCGATGTGCCGTATCTGGGTTAGGTCGAGTCTACCGTCTTCGGTTATGTTCCCAATCCCCAGAAATACCGGTCCCTCATCTGCTGGTTTCGGCGTTGCATGAGGGCCATCGTACAAACCGGCGTATATGCTCTCAATTGGTTGCCTTTGCCAATTGTTGTGCCTCGCGTTCTTCAATTCCCCTCCTGGTGGGGCGGACTCGCCGTCCCCTCATGGTCGCATCGACCATCATCCAGGGTGGGGCGAGCCCCACCCCTACGATTCCTCGGCGGGCTGTCGGCCCGCTTGTACGGGGTGGGCTTGCCCTCCCCCCATGGTCGCATCGACCATCGGCCTTTTCTGCGGGCCACTGGCCCGCAAGGGTAGGGCGAGCCCTACCCCTACGATCCTCGGCCCGTCCAAATCATTCCAATAATTGCGCCACGTTTTCGGCGATGCGCTCTTCCAATTCGCGCGCTTCGGCGTTCAAGGTTTCGAGTTCCTCGTTCAACTCTTCCAATCGTTCCTTAAAATCGAAGTCATCCGCCGCCCGCTCTGTTACGCCCACATATCGCCCGGGGTTCAGGCTCCATCCCTGCGCCTCGATTTCCTTGACGGTCGCCACCTTGCACAGGCCGGGCACGTCCTTGTACTTGCCTTTGGGAAAATGCTTCTTGGTCTCCGCGTCAATAAACGCCGCCAGCGGCTCCTCGCGGTACGCCCTCACGATGTTGGCGAGGAATTGGATTTGTTCCTCGGTAAATTCCCGGTGGGCGCGGTCAACCTGCGTAAATGTCTGCCGGGCGTCGATAAACAACACGCTATCTTTCGTACGGGCTGGGCTTGCCCTGCCCTCTGTGTCCTTCGCGCCGCGGGTCGGCGCCGCCTTGCCGCGATCGAAAAACCACAACGTGCAAGGCAGCGTGACGGTATAGAAGAAATTCGACCCGATGGAAATCATCACATCCACCGCGCCCGACTCAATCAGCTTCCGGCGAATCTCCATCTCCGTGCCGCGAGCGTCGGCGGCGGAATTCGCCATCACAAAGCCCGCCCGGCCTTGCGCGTTCAAGGCGCTGTAAAAAATCTCAATCCAGAGGTAATTGCCGTTGTCCGCCTTGGGCATGCCAAGGGGAAAGCGGGGATCGTCCTTGACCCTTTCCTTATCCACCTTGTCCACATTGAAGGGCGGATTGGCCATCACAAAGTCAAACTTGCCCACACTCCTCTGGATGTCCTCGTAATAGGTGTTGGCCTGCCGAATGTCTCCGGAGAGGCCGTGCACCGCCAGGTTCATCTTGCAGAGCCGAATGGTTTCCGCAACGCGCTCCTGCCCGTAAGCCATGATTTCCGCGCCCGGGTTCTTCTTGTGGTTTTCCACAAACCGCGCGCTCTGCACAAACATGCCGCCTGAGCCGCAGGCCGGATCAAAAATGCGCCCGTGGTAAGGCTCAATGACTTCCACGATCAGTTTGACGAGCGAGGTGGGAGTAAAAAACTCACCGCCCTTTTGCCCTTCACTCAAGGCGAATTTGCCCAGGAAGTATTCGTAAATCTTGCCGAACGCGTCGCCCTCAATATCCATGGGGATCGAACTCATGGTCTTCAGCAGCTCGACCAGCGTGGAGTTTTCCATGCGATTGTAGGTTTTGGGAAGGACGTCCTTCAGATCTTCGTTGTCGGCCTCGATAGCCTTCATCGCCTCGTTGATAGCTTTGCCGGTATCCGCGCCCTCGGGCAATTTCAGGAGATGGGAAAAACGCGCGTCGGGCGGAAGATACATCACGCCGCGCGCCTGATAATCCGTCTTGTTCACAAAGCGCCGCTGCGTGCCTTTGTTGGCCAGCTCTTTTTCCGCCTGACTGAATTTGTGGTCGGCGAACCGAAGAAATATCAGCCCCAACACGGGGACGGAATATTCCGCCGCCTTCAGCTTGGAGTTGGCGCGCAGCTCGTCGGCAGCGTCCCACAGCCGCCGCTCGATTTCATTGTGATTCCCTGGCATGGATGATTCCTCGCGGGACGCAGTATATACGCACACGCCAACCCTTGCCAAACATCGAGTGCGCCGAGATAAGTTTGGCCATCCATCCGAGTCGTAGGGGCTGGGCTTTCCCTGCCCATATGGTCGTATTGACCATGGGTCAGGATTGGCAAGAGCAAGCGTAGCGTGGACTGTTCTGTAGGTCCGCGGGCCCTGCCCCCTGTACTCTGCCGGTCCGTTCACAATTGCCTGCGCACAGCATCGCGCGTAAATGGGCCGCGAACTTCGCCCGGTCAGCAAGGACAGGGCCTAGTGACAAGTTGCGAGTGAGGAGCAAAGGAAATCAGAAGCCAGCGCTACTTGCTACTCCTGGCCATACAAACCCAAATAGAGTTGTTCGTCATAATCAACCCGGGCAATTCGGAGTCGATCCAAGAAGCCAAAACGGCCCAGGACATTCAGCGCAAGAGAATCGCTTTCGGCAAAATAAACGACGGCTTGCCACTCAAGGTCAAAGACCGAGACCGTCACTTCTTGCCTGTGGAGGCAATGGGTTCCTCTTCAATTCGGGTCACGAGCGGGCGCTCAACGCCCTGGGAACGGGCCCGCTCTTTTGGGCCAGATCTGTCGGCTGCCAGCACTCAGCATTGAGCACGCGTCGCGAATTATAGAGGCGACCGGAACGATTTCGGATCACAGATTCGAGATTGGGCTCCGCCCGGGGAAAGCAAGGGCAATAAGTCGGTGGCCCGATGAATCGGTCCTGCGTAAACTATTGAAAACAAATTGGAAGGGAATGGCTAGGCGCGTAAGTAAATGAAAATAAAAGAGCTACCTGAATCATTGTAAAGCACTATCAGGCATGAGCGGGCATTATCAGGGAATAGCGGGTTATCCACAATGGGGCAGGGCGGTGCTGAGCCTGCGGGGTCACAAGAAGAAAAATACGAAGGGTTTGGTATGGACCTGTCCTCGATGATCGCCCGCAACACACCCCATCTGTCCCGACCAAGTGCGTATTACCCGAGCAAGGCGCCAAACTGATCTGGCCGCGGCCTGTAGAATTCAAACGGTGAGACTACCAAATGGCACTGTGCGAATGGCGCCAGATTGAGACTGAAAAACAGGGCGTCACTGCGAGGCTGAGAGATTGTAGAGGAAGATGAACTGGAGGACCAGGTGATTGCCGGTAAACTCGGCGGGCAAGGGGGGGAATGGAGCTGAGGCGTGGATGCCGTTATAAGCGGCGCGATCGAGGGGATCGGAACCCGATGAAGCCACCATGCGTTCCTGGGGCATGGAGCCATCCTTGAGGATTTCAAACACCACGCCCACACGTCCCTTCTCGCCCAGCCGCGCGGATTCCGGAATCACGGCCAGCCAGTTGCGCTTGACGATGAAGACGATGCGGGCGAGGTAGGGACCGAAGTCCACGCCCCGCGTGTCCGAAAGGATAGTGGGCGCCTCGGTAGAGAAATTGGGGTGCAGGTTGTTGAAATTCATGTCCGAGTCGCCCCCGCCCCCTGCCCCGCCGCTCCCGGAGGCGTGATAACCGCCCTGCGCGGCGGCGGCTTGCATCGACTGTTGAATTGCCTGTCCTGGGGTCATCGAAGGCACGCGGAACTTCCCAGCGCCACCTCCGCTTGGCGGAGTAACGTCATCCAGGCGCAGGCCTGCATCCTTCTCGGGCTCTGGTTTGGGTGGGGCGGGAGCCGGTTGGGGTTGTGGGGGGCCGCCCGGGGGTGGAACGGGAGCGGCCGCTGGCGGCGGCGCCGGCGGCCCCCCGCGCGCAATTTCGGGCTCGGGCGTGTTGCCGCGCGAATAAGGCATTTTCAGGCCATGCGGATCGATGACGGGAGAGCGCCCCTGGGCGCGGCGGTTCTTGTCGGAAGGACGCGCTTCCGGAGGCGGCTCACGCAGGGACTTCAGCAGGTCCGGCGGGATAAATAACGTGGTGACTTGCGAGCTCGGCCGCGCGGTTACTGGTATCCCCATCATCAGCTTGCCGCGGCGGAGGAGGTCTGGGGCAAAAATGACGAACATGATCAGGAAGATGTGCAGGAACACCGAGGTCAGGAACAACGCCCGCCGGCGCCAGCCCGCCAACTCACTCTCCGGGTCGAGGTCCACAAAAAGTTTGAATTGCGGTTCCACGACCCTCGGTTCCACCCTCTGGGGAAACAGATCGAGTTGAGGGTCCTCGCTCGGGGGAACCTGCAGATTGAGTTGGGATTGCAAACTCATAGCAAACTTCAGAAGTCAGGGTATTTGGGATTGGTGATTGGCGATTGGTGATTTCCAATCACCTCGTCACCAACCATCCGGCTCCCGACTCCTACGTTCTATTCTAACTCGCAAGGCAACGTTGATATACCCTGGCAATTGCGGGGCCGGCGAAAGGGGTATGGCAAAAATCACAAATCACCAATCGCTAAATCACCAATGCTAGCTTTCTCCGCTTTGCCCCACGGAACGTCCCAGGGGCACGTTGACGAGGGCCGCATGTTGTTCGATGCAGTTCATAACGTCTTCGGCTAAGGCCAAAGCCTGTTTTCCCTCGGTACCGCCGACAAGGGGGCGACTTCTTGTCCGCACCGATTCGACGAAAGCCTCCAGCTCCGCCCGCAGGGGTTCCTGGGGCGTGGTGGTCAGTTTCTGAAACGCAATTCGCGGGGTTGGCCCCTCATGGTCCACCCGAATTAGTGTCGCATCCCGGCGTGTGAAATCAATGGAAAAATACTCATTAGGCTGGAAGTACCGGAATTTGCGAACCCTTTCCGTGCTCACCCTGCTAGCCGTGAGGTTGGCTACGGCGCCATTTTGGAATTCCACCCGGGCGTTGGCGATGTCCACTTTGTTCGAAAGCACGGGCAGCCCCACCGCGCGCACATCGCGCCAGGGTGATTCCACCATCCACAGGACGAGATCGAGGTCGTGAATCATGAGATCAAAAACCACGTCGACATCGAGGCTGCGGGGGCTGAAGACGCCTAAGCGATGGATTTCAAAGAACATCGGACGCGTGGTAGCAGCCCTGGCCGCCACCACCCCGGGGTTGAACCGCTCCAGATGGCCGACTTGGAGGATGCGCCCGCCGCGTTCGGCCAGCTCAATCAGCTCGGTTGCCTCCTCCAAGGTCCGGGTGACGGGCTTTTCCAGTAGTACATCCACGCCGCGAGCGAACGCCTCGCGCGCCACGGCGGCGTGATCGGTGGTGGGGATCACTACGCTCACCGCACGAACAGCGCCCAGCGCCTCGTCGAGGTTTTCAAAGGACCGCACACCAAGTTCGGCGGCGATTTCATGGGCGCGCTCCGGACGCAAGTCGTAAACCCCAACCAGTTCCGCCCCTGGAACCTGTTTCAGCTCACGCGCGTGCTTCTTGCCGTGTTCACCCACACCCAGCACGGCGACCGGGATTCTTTCGCTCAATGTTCTCCTCAAGGTGTCAGGTACAAGGTGCCAGGATTTAGGATTCAGGCCTTAGCCGTCGGCTGAATCCTGAATCTTTGAGTCGGAATCCCTGCCCGCTACATCCTAAATCCTGAATCCTAAATCCTGCTCTCTACATTCCCACGATAGCGATGCCCGCGTCGTTGGCGTCCGCAATCAGGTTCTGGCGGTCGAACAGCAGGCTCTTTCCCGCATCCACCGCGAGCACGGTGGCTTTGGACTCACGCATCACCTGGATGGTCTTTCTGCCCACGACCGGAACATCGAAGCGCATATCCTGATCGGGCTTACTTACTTTGACGACCACCAGCCGCCGCCCGTTACTCAGGCTGGCGGCGCGCTGGATGGCGGCGTCGGTGCCCTCCATAGCCTCCACGGCCACGCAGGCGCGGTCCGCTACCACGATGGTCTGGCCGAGGTCCAATCCCGCAATCTTCTTGGCAATTTCGCGGCCGTAAGCGACATCGGCCGCCTCATCGGCGTCGGGAGCCCGGTGCGTGAGCGTGCCGACTTCCGGCAAGAGCGGCTTTAGAAAGAGCGTGGAATCCACCACGCGCATGCCACGCCCTTCAATCATGCGGACGAAGGCGCCAATCAACACGTCGGTATTCTTCCGCGAAAGGCCCTGTAACATCCGGCTCATCATGCCGTCCGGTTTGATGGCGCTAAACAATTGTGCGTGCTTCACCTGACCCGCCAGTACCACCTTGCTGACCTTTTCCGCCACCAACAGGTCAAGACACTTGGCCACTTCCCCCAGACTTAGCCAACGAAGGTCCCGCACTTTCTCGGCAAGCTCCGGCGCAGCCTCCTCTTTGATGGCCACCACCAGCGGCTCCAGCCCCTGGTCGCGAGCAGCATCCAACACGAGAAAAGGAAAACGCCCATTGCCGGCGATGATGGCGTAACGGTCAGATGATTGGGAGATCGGGAGTTCGGGAGATCGGGTCATTTAAAGGCTGTCCTTGGTCCGCAGTCCGTAGTCCGTTGTCCGTCGCGAGTCAATTTACGAAATCGGGAGAATGCCGAAATAGACAACGGGCAACTGACCCCGGACCACGGACAACTGACAGCTCTTCGATGGCGCGATCCTCTCATTTCGCCACACCGCGCTTGGAGGTGCGGATGAACTCCACCAAGGCCTTGACGTGCGGAGACTGAAATCCCTTGGCCTCGATGGCTTCCAGCGCCTGCGTGGTATTGAGTTTCGAACGGGTCAGCAACCGGAAGGCGGCATCGAGCTCCTTGACGTCGTCCGCAGAAAGGCCCCGGCGATCGAGGCCCAGCTTGTTGGCGCCATACACGCCCAGCGGCCGCGGAGCTGTGGTTTTGGAATACGGAAGGATGTCCTGGTTCACCACACTGAAAGCTCCCAGGAAACTGTATGCGCCGATGCGGGAGAATTGGTGGATGCCGCAGAACGGACCCACAGTGGCGTGGTCCCCGATTTCGATATGGCCGGCCAATGACGCGCCGTTGGCCATGATGACGTGGTTCCCCACCTTGCAGTCATGGGCGATGTGCACGTAGGCCATCAGCAGGTTGTGGCTGCCCACGCGTGTCACCCCATCGCCATCCACCGTGCCGCGATGAATCGTCACGCACTCCCGAATGGAATTGCCCTCGCCGATTTCGACGCCGGTGGGTTCGCCGCGGTACTTTAAATCCTGGGGCGCGAGCCCGATGGTGGTAAAGGGAAATACCCGGTTGCTCTTGCCGATCCGGGTGCGGCCGTCAATGACCACATGGGACATCACTTCGGTTCCCTCGCCGAGTTCGACGTTTTCGCCGATCAGAGAGAAGGGGCCAACCGTCACGCTGCTGCCTACCTGCGCACTCGGATGAATAATTGCCGTGGGATGAACGTTCATGGGGTTCATTGACCTGGGCGATCGGCGATCGCGAACAATTCAAAGGCTTCCGCCGCCAACTTGCCCTCCACCAGTGCGCGCCCCGACACTTTGCCGAAATGATTGCGGCGATACACCAACTCTATTTCCAGGCGCAACTGGTCACCCGGCACCACGGGTCGGCGGAACTTGGCATTCTCGATGCCGGTAAAATAGATGAGCTTCCTGGATTTGTCCTCGTCGGGCATATCGCGGTACAGCAAGACGCCTGCCACCTGCGCCATAGCTTCCAGGATTAGCACTCCCGGCATCACCGGCGCGCCGGGAAAATGCCCCTGGAAAAACTCTTCGTTCATCGTGACATTCTTCAGCCCCACGATGCGTTGGGGCGGGTCCATCTCCACGATCCGGTCCACCAGCAGGAACGGGTACCGATGCGGAAGGATCTTCATGATCTCCATAACGCTGTAGATAACACGGTTCTCGGTTGTGGGGACGCTTGTCGGGTCAGCCATTCATCACCATCCAATTCAGGCATTGCGCGGCAGGGCAGATTGGGATCCACGCTTCCAGGGTCCACAGTTAGGTCGCGGGAAGAGCCACTGGGACCGGCAGCCATTATAATCGAAAGCCCCAATCCTTCCAATCGAAGGGGGGTTCTCAGTTTTCAGTTCTTAGTTGTCAGCACGTCTTTCTTTGGTGCTGAGAAACTTAGAAATACAGCAATGAGACTTAGAGTTTCTTCTTTCCTCGGATACCCTGGGGGAGGGGGACCAAAAGGGGCGGTGAGGAGGGGGGCTTCGCCCGCTTGTCGGAATCTTCGAGTGTGCTAAACTTGCACCGATTCATACAAGGAAGTGGTGAGTCGCTATCCACTAGTCACTGCTCTTGGGAGACCTATCTTGACGGCAATCATCCTAGACGGGAACAAAATTCGAGATGAAATTCAATCGGAGCTCTTGCACGAGATCGCGGACCTGAAACACGTGGGCGTCACCCCCGGCCTGGCGGCGGTGCTGGTGGGTGAGAATCCCGCCTCCCAGATCTACGTTCGGAACAAAGTGAAAACCTGTGAAGCGCTCGGCCTCAACAGTGAGAAAATCGAACGGCCCAAAGAGTCGACCACCGAAGAACTGCTGGGATTAGTCAACGAACTTAACCGCGACAATAAGATCGATGGCATTCTTGTTCAACTCCCTCTGCCTCCACAGGTTGATACCAAGCGCGTGCTGATGGCGGTTGACCCGGCAAAGGATGTGGATGGTTTGCACCCCGTTAACGCAGGGAAACTGATGCAGGGGCGGCCGGGACTTGTGCCTTGCACACCGGCCGGAATTCTGGAAATACTCAAGCGTTCGAAGATTCCGATCAATGGAGCGCGAGCCGTGGTCATCGGCCGCAGCGATATGGTGGGGAAGCCGGTGGCCATGCTTTTGCTCCACGAGCATTGCACGGTCACGATTTGCCATTCCCGCACGCGCGACCTGCCCGCGGTAGCGCGCGAAGCGGACATCCTGGTCGCGGCGATGGGGAAGGCGGCCTTTGTCACCGCCGACTTTATCAAACCCGGCTCGACTGTCATCGACGTCGGGATCAACCGCCTGACGACGGAAGAGGAAGTGCGCAAAATCTTCCACGATCCTGCGGGCCCTCTCGCCACCCTCCAGAAGCGCGGTTCGGTGCTGGTGGGCGATGTGCAACCGGAAGACGCTCGAGCCATTGCCGGGGCGTTTACACCGGTGCCGGGCGGCGTTGGACCCCTGACCATCGTGATGCTGATGTCGAATACCATTCAGGCCGCGCGATTGCGGCGGGGAATTAAGAGCAGTGGCCAGTGGTTAGAAGGGTAGCGCGGACCTGTTCTGTAGGTCCGCGGCTTTTCCTTGCTCGCCACTAACCACTCGTCACTGCTTTTCGAGGGGAGTGCCGCTTGCAGGAAGTTGACTTCGGACCTCGGACTTCGGACCTCGGACTTTCCTTCGGCCTCACCGGAGGGGTCGCCTGCGGCAAAAGCACTGTGGCGCGATACTTCCAGGACCTGGGCGCGCACATCATTGATGCCGACCGCGTCGGCCACGACCTGATTGGGCCCGGCCACGCCGCGCATGGGGAAATCGTCGACCGCTTCGGGAAAGAGATTCTCGATCCCGGCGGCCGCATCGACCGGAAGAAGCTCGGCCCCAAGGTGTTTGCCGACCCGCAGCAACTGCGCGCGCTCGACGCTATTCTTCATCCTCGCATCATCGCCCACATGCGGGATCTCGCGGCTGAGCACCGGAAGCGAAATCCCCGCGCGGTCGTGATCATCGACGCGCCGCTGATCTTCGAAACAGGGATGGACGGCACTCTATATAAGGTGATGGTGGTGTGGTGCCGGCCCGAACAACAGTTGGAACGCTTGATGACCAAGACGGGCATTTCACGGGAGGAAGCTGAGCAACGGATCAAGGCGCAAATGCCCCTGGAGGAAAAACGCGGCCGCGCGGATTATTTGATCGATTGCTCCGGAACCCTGGAGGAGTCACGCGCTCAGGCCAAAGGGCTCTATACGGAACTGTGGCGAATTGTAGAAGAGGCACATGGCGGCGAGTAGTCGTTGACTCTAGCTCTTCTGCCACTTCTCGGCGCGGCTGCGCAGCTCATCCAGGGTAGACTGCACCTGTTGGAGTTTGCGGGCCTGTTCGGCGCGATTGGCGTCTTGGGGAATGAAAATCGGGGGGGCGACAAACATCGCCGCCCGGGTGAAAGGGAACGGGAATTCTGTAAGGTCCCAGCTCTTTCGAAACACAAAGGCATGGCGAACGGCCGCGTGGAAGCAGAGGATGGCCGCCCCAGTGGCTTTGGCCAACTGCACGGAGCCTGGTTTCGCCACGAAGCGAGGCCCGCGCGGGCCGTCGATCGTCAGGACCGCGTCCAGTCCCTGGCGAAGGCACTGAATCATTTCCGCCAAAGCCTTCCCGCCGCCGCGCGAACTGGAGCCCCGCGCTGCTCCGTAGCCGTGCTTCTGGAGGATCCGGGTAATATACTCGCCGTCCAAGTTCTGGCTGGCCATGACGACAATGCCACGCTTTCGCCAGAACCATGACCCGGCAAAGATCTCGCGGTGCCAGCACGTGTAAACCAACCCTTTACCCATCTGGCGTGCAGATTCCCAGTTTCCCCAACCGAAGGTCTCCCAGCGCAGGCTGCGGCCAATCAATAGAAGCGCGAAATAACCGATCCAGGTCGCCAGAAGAATCTGCACCCGCTGCCAGCGAGTAAAACCGCGAGGGCTTGCCTGTAAGTGGAGCTGGGAATAGTCCGCCGAAGCCGGCTCAACCGCTTCCCTCAGCCCTCGTGTTTTCCCGCCTTGATCTGCCATGAAGGAGGAGTGACCGCCTCGCAAAGCACCTGGCGATGCGATGCAAGGTCACCTGAAAGAAGATTGCCACATGGGGACCGGGAGGGCAAGCGCTACGCCCTCTCCCTATCACGATTGTGGGGATTGCTGATCAGGTGCAGTGGGCGGCAAGTTCCGCGTACGAAAACGCCCTAGCATCATCCACACCAAAAAATACGCGGCTCCGCAGACACAGAAGACGATGTTATAGAGACGACCACTTAGCTTCCAGGCAAAGAGGAAACCGTCCACGGCGAAGGTCCACATCCACGCTTCGCCCAAGAATGCCTGGAACCATCTCGGCTGCAACCCACCGGCGGGCAGGCGGGGCCGGAGCGACGGCCAAAGGCGCGGAACGGCCGCAAGAAACGTTCTATACCCTTCGCCCTGGGCCTGCGCCAGGTCGGCTTCTTCGCGCCCAATCAGGCGCAGCACAATGAGCAGATTCCCCAGGATCAAGACTACCGCGCCAGTTCGACTGGCCATCAATGCCAGACCGATGGCCAGGAGCATATTCCCGAAATAAAGGGGATTGCGAAGGTGGCGGTAGGGCCCGTCAGCGACAAGGCGTTCCGTGTGTACGGCGGAATCGTGGACGACCTCCGTGCGCAGATAGGCGCCTCCCCAGGTGCGAATCCAAGCGGCGGCGGTAACCAAAGTCGCCGAGAGAACGAACAACCCCCGTATGGTGTGCCCGGCAGCAAGAGAATGCAGATGAGGGTCGCTCCCGCTGAAGATCCACCGCGACAGCGCAACGACTGCGTTCATATGGTCGAACGTATAAGATCCGAAACCCACGAAGTACGTCAGGCAGATGAACCAGAAGCGGTTGCGGAATTCAAATTCGGTTGCACGCATATACTGGAAACCCCCGGAGCGTGAGATGGGTCACCCCGTCATGGGCTTTGCCTGCGGAAGAGCCGGAGCCGGGGAATTCGCTCGAAGTCGCGGTCAAGTGTGAAGATTGAGGCGCTTTCGCGCATCGCCAAAGCGGCGAGAAGGCAATCTGCGATGCCGACTTGAAACCCGCGCGCGGAGCACTCAGCAACGAGTTCACCCGCACGCAACCAGGAGTTGCGATCTGCCTCCAGGTACACCAGCGGCTCCATCGCTTGCAGGAGGCCGCGGACCTGTGGGGCGGACCGGCATCCCCGCCGCAGTTCCGCGAGGACCATGCCGGCGGTCGCAACTTCCTCCTGCCGTAAGAGCGTTTCGAGATCGCCCCGCACGGAGGGATTATTGCGATCGAAAAACTCGATCCAGACGGAGGTGTCAACGATTACCACGCTGATTGCGCTCCCAATCTTTCCGCAGAGTTTTCGCGTCGGAGGAAAATCGAACTTTACCCTGAAGTTGGATCAGTTTCTCGATCTTCCTTCGGCGAACAAAATCTCTCAGGGCTTCGTGGACGGCCTGCGTCTTTGTACGCGCACCTGTTTCCTCCTGTACGGTTCGCAGCATGTCATCGTCGATATTCAAGGTGGTACGCATCATATCCTCCGCGCATACAGATTTAGTGAATTCATATGCAGCGTACAGCATATCATTTCACCCCATTATATGGCAAGGGAGGCCTACGGTGCGAGGTTCCTGGCCACGATTTCCGCGATGTCCAGGATCTCAACATCATCGCGTTTGAGGGCGTTCGAGGCGTCGCGCAGCATGATGGGACAATACGGGCAGGCCACCGCCACCGTGGTGGCTTGGGTTTGCATCAGTTCGGTGAAGCGCCGCTGGTTGACCCGCACTTTACCCTGCTCGCGCGTGTCATCCGCCACAAAGAGCTGCGCGCCGCCTGCCCCGCAGCATTGGGTGTTCTGGCCATGATGCGCTACCTCGGTTATCACGACTCCGGCCGCGCGCAGGATTTCCCGTGGCGCCGCGGTGATGCCTCGCCCCCGTGCCAGATAGCAGGGGTCGTGGTAGGTCGCTGTAGTTGTAGGGCCGAGCGGCGCTCGGCCCATGGCCGCCGCTGAAGATCGAAGTTGTAACTTGGGCAACACCTGCGCGATGAATTCCGTGTGGTGCCAGACCTCGATTCCAAGCTGTGTGTAAGAAGCGTTTTGGCGGTAATCCTTGTCGAGCATCGTGGTGCAATGGGGACAGCAGGTGACAATCTTCTTCACGCGCGCGGCCTCAAAGGACTCCACCAGCTTGCCGGAAAGCTCCATGAAAAGGTATTCGTTTCCAGCCCGCCGCGCCGGCTCGCCGCAACAGGTTTCACGCGCCAGCACGCCCCAGGAAACACCCGCGGCATCCAGAATCTGCCGCATGGCTTGGGCGACAGCCTGCCCGTGCGGATCGAAACTCAATCCGCAACCCAGCCAGAAGAGCCATTCCTGCGAGCCATCGAAAATCGGGAACTGCTTCGACTCAATCAATTTTTGCCGCGTGTCGTGGGCGATCCCCCAGGGATTGTGGGGAGCGCGTTCCATGGTGGTAAAGAGTTGGTTCACCCGGTCGTTCGAAATGCGGCCTTCGCTCGCCAGGCCCCGTCGGAGGTCCAGGATTTTCCTGCCCACGTGCTCAATGCCCACCGGACATACATACTCACAGGCGCCGCAGGAAAAGCACTGGAACAGGTCTTCCTCGGTAATGAAGGCCTTGCCCTGCTTTTTTTCTTCCTCCGTTCCGGCCACCACATCTCCGCCGGACAGAAGGCCTTGGCGCAGGTCCAGGATAATTTCTTTGGGACTCAGCGTGCCTCCCGAGAGGTTGGCGGGGCAAACATCCGTACAGCGGCCGCACTCGACGCAAGCATCGACATCCAGAACGTCCTTGCGCCCGAGATCCTTAAGGTGAATCATCCCCAAGTCATCGCCGTCTTCCTTCAGCGCGCGCATGGAGCTGGTGGTCTCCGGGCGGAAGAAAATCGTGACCGGAGCAAGGACCAAGTGCAGGTGCTTGGAGATGGGGATCACCACCAGCAACGCAAAGAATGAAAGGGTGTGGAGCCACCAATTCACTTTCCAGGACAGGCTGCCAACAAGGAATACTCCCCAACCCAGAAGGTAGGTGACCATGAGCGCCGAGATCAAAAAGGCGACGGCGCCGGAGGTCGGCGAGAGCTTCCCGAGGGCTTTGGGCCTTAAGACGAATCGGCGGAACGACAGGCCGATCATTCCCACGAGCACGGCCACGGCCCAAACGGCGACGAACGCGCCGTACCAGGTTCGCTCACCGGGGGCTTTATCCAGACCCCGCAAGCCCAGCAGAAGGTGGTTGGCGCTGACCCATCCAAAGGCGAAGAATCCCCACAAAACGAAGGCATGGAGAAGGCCGACGAGAGGCCGGTCGCGCACCACACGGTATTGCAGAACGACCTCGACGAATATCCGCCAGAGTCGTTTGGGAATATGGTCGTGGGGAAGATCCCCGTGTTTTGGAAATACCGAAAAAAGCCGGCGGGTGACGGTTCGGAAAAAGAGCCCAACACTTATTGCCGCGAGCCAAATGAAAATCCCTCGTGCCAGCCCGACCTGGTAGGGGAGGTCAAATGCCGTCAAAGCCAGAATTGCGATGGTCAAGAGGTTCTTCTTAGTAGGTTTTAGGTGCATCACTTACCTCAAGATGTTTCCGAGGGCGGGGCGGGAGAGGTCTCGAACAAATTCACGTGTACGGTCATTCTGAGGAGCCGCAGACGAAGAGGATTCTCGCATGGCATTGAAAATACCCAGAGCGAGATCCGTCGCTTCGCTCGGAACGACAGTATTGAAGCTTTTTTCCGCAGCTTGTAAAGGCGCGATAGGTCCGGACGCTGCCCTATCATGCCAATGGCGAAACACGGCATTACGGCGTGAGGCTCGAAATCTGCTGCTTGACGGCCTGTGCCACCGTCGAGTTGGAGGCGAATTCTTTCCCCAGACGCTCATAAATCTCGCGTGCCTTGGCGGGCTGCGACTCGCGATAAGCATCTGCCAAGGCCAGCAGGGCGCTCGCCTTGGGCACGGTCAGCGTGGGGCGGTCAGCCAACTCCTGATAAAGCTTGGATGCGTCCGGCGTCTTGCCGGACTTCGCCAACTCACCCGCCAGAGCGAATTTCGCCATGGCGGCAATTTCCTCGTCGTGATCCTCGCTGGCTACCTTTAAGGTCTGAATCGACCCCGGTTGATCACCCAGGAGTGCCTGGCATACGCCCGCCTGGTAGAGTGCAATCGCGACCGCCTTCGGCCTTGGGGGCATCTTGTATTTATTTAAGATGTCATCGAATTGCTGAAGGGCTTTCCGGTATTTCTCCTGCGCGGTTGCGTAGGTGGCCCCACCGGGTTCGTTTTGGCCAGGCGTCGGTTGGCCCACATAAGCGCGGAACGTCGCAAGCGCTTCACCCAAATCCGCGTTGGCGGCAGCTTCCTGGCGGTCCGTGTAATACCTCAGCCCGCCGGCCAGCCCGACCACCACGATCACGATGATCGATATGTTTATAATTTCTTTGTAGTGCTTCTTAAAATACTCTTCGATCTGTACGATTGAGTCCTTAAATTCGTCTTGCTTCAATTGATGACGGGTCTGACGGTCCACGGTCCGGCTCCTTCCGAAATGCTGATCCCTGCCATCTTAGCAACCCGCCCGAAGGGCGTCAATTGTCGCTTGAATTGCGGGCCACGGATTCACCCTGCCGGAGTGCGTCCGCCGGCCAAGCCTACTTGAGGCTATCAACAATGGCGTTGAAGGTTTTCTTTTGGTCGCAACGCTGACGAAATTCCATCCGGTTGAGCAGCCGGGTGACGTAGACCTCCGCCGAAACGATGTAAGCGAGCTGGGTGTATTGAGAAACGAATTCCACATTCAAAAATTCGGCGTCCATGCGTTCGCCACCGGGTCCCTTGATCCCTTTCACGATGGGCGTTCTGGCGTATGACACACTCAGGGGTTTGCTGGCGACTCCAAGAACCGCCCAGACTTTCGTCTTCCCGCGGCCGGAGTCATAGAAGACGGGGACCATCATGCGGATATCTTTTCCCAGATCCGGGTCCTTGGAGAGAGAGTCCAACCACGCTCCCAGCAAAGCGCGTTGAATACTGGCATCGCCGGGACTACCCAATTCCGAACCGGGTTCTGGCTTCACTCCGATCTCTTCGCAGGAACGCCGGTAAGCGCCATGGAAGAGGGCTTCCATCAGGGTCAACTCCGAGTCGAGCGATAGGTTAACCGGCCCCGCGGCGGTCAAGCGACGCAGCTTCGGAAGCGCCTCAGGTCCGAAGGCCTCCCCGAGAACCTCGCGGACAAATTCATACGAGCGCGCCCGCCGCAGGTAGTAGGTCGGCAGAGGCTCCATGGTCAAAGACGGTGAGATTCTTATGGGCTGGGTGCGAGGGCGCATGGCGGCGCCGATGGTAGGCATTTCCAGTTGTTTGACGTGGGTCTCACGCGTCAGGGCGAGCAGCGCTTTGAACAACCCGACAAGCTCCTGGCGGTAAGTTTCATCGAAGTGGAGTCGCTGGGCCTCCGGCATCCTTTCGGGAATGGCAAGGGGCTCGAGCGCATAGGTCTCGTAATCATACCAACCGGAGTTCGGCTTGGGTTTGAGGTTGAGTTGTCCCGAGCGGAGGCGTTTGACCATCTCATCGGCAAGGTTGAACGCCTCCGGAATGGGCTGATCTCCGTAAAGCATCTTGATGAGGTTTGTCTCCTGAGCCTGGGAAGGCGGGAACAAGGCTGGATGCCCAGCGAAACTGGGAGTGCCTCCGTTTTTCAGCGCCAAAGCCGCCTGGCGCAGGTCTTCGCCGGCGAATGGGTTGGTAAGCTTTTCATTGAGGTTGAGGCTGGCGACATAAGCCTTGAGCAGGTCATCGTTCCGCGAAAGGGCCGCGGCCAGGGGACGGGCCTCCCGAGCTTCGAGGGGTGTTTGGAGCATGCGGTCGCGCTGAAAAACTTGTATCAGAGCCTGGTTCCAAGTGTAAAACCCCAGAGGCTTAGAGCGAAGTTCGTTGGCCAGGAAACTACTTTGAAGTTGCTGGGCTTGATTGGCCACCTCCGGGCTAACTTCGGGTTGCATTCCGCCAAGGTGCGCGGCGGCCGTCAAAAGGGCGGCGGCAGAGCGGTCGCTGTCTGCTGAGAGCCCATTCAAAAGGTTGAGCAGAAATTGCTTCCTGCCGGGGAAGCGATCCAAACCCGCGTCGGCGGCGATCTCGACACACGCATAAAGCCCATCGTCAAATTGCTTGGCTTTGAGCGCTAAGGCAGCGGCCGGCGCAAAGGTCTCATCCAAGTTGGCTTCGGAAAAGGACGGGTACAATGGGGTCTCAACAGTGCCTCTGCTAGAACCATAACCCCTGTCTTCCGGAACACCCAAGCGCAGCACCTGTGGCGAAAGGTCGAGTGTGATTTCGTAGTTCCCAGCTTTACCTTCTTGGGGAGACGCGGGGCGAACTTGGGGTGAAGATTCGAATTGGACGACCTTCCTCAAACCCGGTGCTAATTCCGGCGGGGCGGGCTTGGGCGCAGCCAGGAACTTGAGGAAGTCGGAATCGTATACCTGTTGTCCGGTTTCCGGGCCGGCGGGGGAAGATAAAGCTTCGTTGGATCTCATTTTGCACCCCCAGAACAAGAGGAGAATGATGGCCGCGAGCGCGAGCAGCAAGACTTCAATAGATATGCTTCCGTGCCCTATCGAATCGAAGAGCCGGCCCTGCGTCGGAGTTGGCATGAGCCCTCCTTTTGCTGAACACGCCAAGTGGATCGAAGGCGTGGTCTCATCTCGCTCCGGAAAACCTCGACGGCTGTCCTTGCGCATATTTCGAGATGGAACTTTCAGCGGTTGAGATTGTAACGCGGTCTGGCTCAGACATGCAGGTTCTTCGGATCTCTGCGAACTTCCACACTTGCAGACATAACCAAGCAGATGTCTTGGCCAGCCCGGGTTTTACTGCGCCGTCCATCCCCCGTCGATGACGATATCGGTGCCAGTGATGAAACCCGAGGCGTCGGAACTCAGGAAAACAGCCAGAGCTCCAATTTCTTCCACCTTGCCCCAACGACCCAAGGGGATCTTGGAATTGAACTCTGCCAGTTTCACGGGGTCCTGAAGCAATACGAGATTCATTTCCGTGGCGAAGGGACCGGGGCTGATGGCATTGGCGGTGATGTTGTAAGGGGCGAGTTCCAGCGCCAGGGCTTTGGTCATGCCGAGCACCCCAAACTTGCTCCCGCTGTACGCCGCGCGGTGGGGCAGCGAGACGTGCGCCATGGTGGAGGCCATGTTGATGATGCGGCCGAATTTCTTCTCCATCATGCCCGGCACGAACGCGCGCGTGCAAAGAAAAGGGCCGTCAACGTTGATGGACATCACGCGGCGCCACTCCTCCAGCGTGTACTCATGGAGTGGCTTGCGAATGTTGATGCCCGCGTTGTTGATGAGAATATCGGGAACGCCGGCCTGCCGGCGAATCTCTTCGGCGAGGGCCGCCACGTCGGCTTCTACACTGACATCCGCGACAAAGGCGTAGGCCTTCCCGCCATGCACCTCGATTTCCGCGCGTACGCCCTCGAGCAATTCACCGCTGCGCGCCACCAGAGCCACGGTGGCCCCCGCCTCCGCCAACGCTTCTGCCATCTGCTTGCCCAAGCCCTTACTGGCGCCCGTAATCACTGCCACCCGACCGTCCAGCCGCTGATTCATCATTGAAACCTCCTTCCAACGTGAAATGTAACATAAGCCCGCGCTAAACCGCTGCGCCCGCGCCGCAATTCGCATATAATGGCCCGCGCCGGGTTCGTCCCCCGGCTGCGCAAGAAATTGGATGTTATTTCACAGGAGTGACTTGACGCCGTGAAAATCGTCGTGTGCATCAAGCAAGTTCCCGCCCGTGACTCCGTGCTGCGTCTGAACGCCGCGGCCACCTGGGTACAGGAAGCCGATCTCACCTTTGAAGTGAATGAGCCGGATATCTTCGCGTTGGAAGAAGGCCTGCGCCTGAAGGAAAAGCACGGCGGTGAGGTGGTGCTTGCCACGCTCGGCCCGGCCCGCGCCCAGCAGGCGATCAAGGAAGCCCTGGCCAAGGGTGCTGATCGAGCCTTGCACCTCGACGACCCTGCCTTCGCCACGCTCGACGCCTTCGGCATCGCGCGCGCCCTGGCCAAGGCCATCGAAAAAGAGAAGCCCGACGTTGTTCTAACCGGGTTGCAGTCCGACGATTTCGGGGCCGCCCAGACGGGCGTGGTGCTGGCGGAATTCCTCGGACTGCCGCACTCCACCATTATCATGGAAATCCAAGTGGAGGGCGGCGCGCTGCGCGTGAAGCGCGAACTCGAGGGCGGCTGGTTCCAGTGGATCAGCTTGCCGCTCCCCGCCGTGATTACCATCCAATCCGGCATCAACAAGCCGCGTTATGCCACGCTGAAAGGCATCATGGCGGCGAAGAAGAAGCCCATGACGAAACTGACCGCGGCGGACCTTGGCCTGACCGCCGAGGGCTTGGCCCCGCGCCAGCGCATTGCCAAAGTGTATACCCCCCTGAAGGCTGCCCAAACAGAGTTCCTGCAAGGCAGCCCCAAAGAAATCGCCGCGCGACTCGTCGATAAACTCAAAAACGACGCGCGAGTAATTTAGAGGCGTAGCGCCGGGCTTCAGCCCGGCAGGCGCCGCCCTAAGGACGGCGGTACAACGGGGCCGAACGCCGTTCGGCCCTACACCATAAGGAGGTTCACCATGTTCGTTCATATTTGGAGAATGCGGGCTCGCAAGAAGCGCGTGGAGGATTACGAAAAATTCGGACGTCAGGTGACGCTCCCTTCGCTCAAGAAAATCGACGGCTGCCTGGGAGCCCACTTCATCAGGCTTTTCGAGGCGCGCAAGCCGGAGTACCTGTGGCTGGTCTTTTGGCGGGACCACAAGGTCCTGGAACAGGCGCGCACCAACCCGCTGTGGCGCGAGCAGATCAAGCGCTTTGAAGCGGGCAAGTATTACAAATCGATTCCGCTCGAACTCGTGTGCGAAACAGTGGAATCCTTCAGTGCGACCCTCGCCAAACCCAAGCGAGCCTCGAGGCCCGCAAAGGGAGCGAAATCTGCGCCGCCCGAAGAGTCGCACGCGGAAGAATCCGCTCCGGCGGAGTCATCCACACCGGCAGTCACCGGACCGGTGGTGGAAGGGGAGTAAGCTGCGGATTTGAATTCATGGCCTCACCGCAGAGACGCTGAGACGCAGAGCAAAAAAGGTATTAGGTGTCAACTGCCAATAGACCCGGACACCTGACACCTATTCCGCGCCCCTGCGGTGGGCAGGACTCACACTATGGCGAATCGCATTTTGGTTTTTGCAGAACACCAGGGCGGCAAGCTCACGCGTCCCACTTGGGAGGCACTCGCAGCCGCGCAGCACCTTGCACATGGATTGGGGACCGCCGTCACTGCCGTACTTTTGGGAAGTAATCTCGCGTTGCTCGGGGGGGACCTTGCTGCCGCGGCGGTTGAGGAAGTGCTGACGGTTGACTCACCCCTGCTCCAAGAGTACACGGCGGACGGTTATACACTCGCCCTGCGCAGAGTGATCGAGCAGCAGAAGCCGAGCCTCGTGGTATTCAGCCACACCTATCAGGTGCGTGACTTTGCTCCCAAACTTGCCGCTGCGCTGGATCGCGGTCTGGTGAGCGATTGCCTGGGCTATCGGAATGAAGAGGGGAAACTTATCTTCGTTCGCCAGGTTTTCCAGGGCAAATACTGTGCCGACGTTGAATTGGTAGGTGAAGCGCCCCACTTCGTGTCGTTTCAAGCGGCAGCGTTTCGCGAAGACGCGGTCGAGCGCGGCGCGAGCGCAGCTCCCATCACCCCCGTGGCGGTGGAGCTTGCCGCGGACGCCATTCGCGCTAAACCCGGCGAGCGCTTCCGTGAAGCCAAGCAGGCCGTGGACCTGACCCAGGCGGAACTGATCGTCGCCGTAGGACGCGGGATTAAGGCGCCGGAGAATGTTGATCTTGCCCAGAAGCTCGCCGACGCTCTGGGCGCGGAGCTTGGCGCCTCGCGTCCCATCTGCGACAGCGGCTGGCTGCCCATGGACCGCCAGATTGGGAGCTCCGGACAAACCGTAGCGCCCAAACTCTACGTGGCGCTGGGAATTTCCGGCGCCATTCAGCACATGGTGGGGATGAAGGGCTCAAACACCGTGGTGGCCATTAATAAGGATAAGGAAGCGCCCATTTTCGAAGTCGCCACCTACGGAATCGTCGGCGACCTCTTTGAAATCGTTCCCCCGCTGATCGAGGAAATCAAGAAAGTGAAAGCCTAGGTAGGACCAGAATCCATGACCGTCAATCAATTCCGCGCATGGCTCTGAGCCTGCCCGAAGTCGAGGAACGCGGCCACATGGACCACTCCGACTTTCGCGTGGGCGGGAAGATTTTCGCCACTCTCGGTTATCCCGACAAAAGCTGGGGAATGGTCAAGCTGACGCCGGAGCTGCAACGGAACTTCATTCAGGCCAACCCCAATGCATTCGTACCTGCCAATGGAGCATGGGGAGTTCGAGGAAGCACAGTGATCCGACTGAAGGCCGCAAACGCCGACGCCGTCCATGAAGCCATGACGGCGGCATGGCTCAGCAGAGCACCGAAAAGAATCACGGAGCGGTTTCGACGAGGGAACATCCAGGCGGTGGAAGAAGAATAGAACAGCGCCGATCTTCCTGAAATCGAACGGAGAAACCACGATCAAAACACTCCTTGTTGTCCTCCTTTGTGTATGGCCGGCGTGGGCACACGCGCAGGACCAGGCGGCAGAAGGACTGCCCATGACAGGTTGTGGTCCGGCGAAGGTTGAGTTTGAAGTGAAGACGGACAAAAATCAGCATCCGACGGGGCAGGTGGAACCGGGGAAGGCACTCGTTTATGTGTTTGACGACGAGCGGCGGGATCCCCGGGTCAAATACATTGGCGGCCCAACAGTGCAGGTCGCGGTTGATGAAACATGGATGGGAGCGATACGTTTCCAGTCTTACTTCTTCTTTCCGGTGGGCGCCGGTGAACATCGGATGTGTGCGGGGGGCAATCAGGGATCGCGAAAATTGCCAAGGTGCGGCGGGCGGCAAGCTTCAGCGCGGACGCCGGGAAAGTGTACTACTTCCGAATCGTATCGGAAAGGAGACCGGAGCGGGAAATGGCGGTATGGATTGAGCCGCTGGATAGCGCCGAAGGAGCGTTGCTGATCACCAGCTCGGCCCTGAGCACCTCACGAGTGAAGCATTAGCTGGAAAGGCGGGCGCGCCCTTCGATGCGGACTCTCGTGCGCCTGGCTCGGGCTACCGGCACTCGCTTGCTGACCAGGTTCGAACCTCGCCACGCGAAGGGGGCGGCACAATAAGGATCAAGGGCTGACCGCTTCCCGCACGCGACGAAACTCCTTGCCGCGGCAGGCGTAGACCTGCGATGCAGGTCTGCGGCTTGCCCGTATCGACAATCAAAAATCGCGGACGTAAACACCAGATCCGTCCTGCACACACCGCGATAACTAAACCTCCAACAATTCCTCCTCTTTTGGTGAAGGAATTTCTATGGTATCTTCCGCCCATGTCTGACCAAAACCCTTCCAAGACTCCTCCTCAGTTCAGGACGGCCGAGTATGCCGGCGAGCCCGGCAGCGACCGTTGCAAATTCTGTAACCAGACGATCACGGGTGGTTACTTTCGTGTGAATAGGTCCATGGCGTGTGGCGCCTGCGCGGAGCAGGTGAGACTCAAAATTCCCAAGGATAATCATGCGGCATTCACGCGCGGAATGCTGTTCGGGGTAGGTGGCGCCATCCTGGGATTGATTCTCTACGCCGCGGTTGGCATCATCACCGGTTGGATGATCGGATACGTTGCCCTGGCGGTGGGGTGGGTCGTGGGCAAGGCCATGATGAGGGGGTCGGGAGGAATAGGCGGGCGGCGATACCAGATTGCCGCGGTGCTTTTGACTTACGCCGCGGTTTCCATCGCTGCCATTCCGATCGGTATTGCCCAAGTGTCCAAAGCACACCGGGCAGTCCCCGCGGAACAATCCCAATCAATGCGCGGTTCGGGAGAGCAATCTTCAACGGCTGTCACCCCTGCGCCAGAAAAATCCCCGCCTGCGGCAAAGCGTCCCACAAATTTGGGTGCGGCATTGGTAACACTGGCGCTGGTCGGATTAGCTTCGCCCTTCCTCGAGCTGCAAGACCCAATCCACGGATTGATTGGCTTGGTGATCCTTTTTGTGGGAATGCAGTTTGCTTGGAAAATGACTCAAGGGATATCACTCCAAATCCTGGGACCGTTCAAGTTGCCCACGCCCCCGGCCGGGCAAGCGAGTACGGGCTAACGTGGCCTCCATAATTTTGCCACCGTCGCTATTCTGCTCAAGCTGCTCGGCGGACCTGCCGCCTGGGGCGCTTGAGTGTCCCCGATGCCACGCTCTGGTGCATGCCGAGGCGCTGGAGCGAATATCCTCGCAAGCCAGGGAGTTGGAAGATCAAAGCAAACCCTTGGAGGCCCGCGAGCGCTGGCTGGAAGTGCTACATTTTTTGCCCGCGGAATCCACACAGGCGGCATGGGTTCGCGACCACGCGCGGCAACTGGCCCTGGCGGCACGGACCGCAGCGCAGGCAGAAACCAAAAGCAAATGGGCAAGCAAGCTGGGGCCGCTGGCGCCGTTGGCCATCGCCTTATCCAAGTTCAAGGTTCTTCTTGCCGTCTTCAAGCTGAATTTCCTTCTCAGCCTGGCAGCCTTCATCGGGGTCTATTGGGCTTTGTGGGGCCTGAAATTCGGCCTGGGGTTTGTCGGGTTGATTTTCCTCCACGAGATGGGGCACTTCGTCGACGTCAAACGCCGAGGCCTGCCGGCGGAAATGCCAGTGTTTTTGCCGGGGCTGGGCGCCTACGTCCGCTGGCAGGCACTGGGGGTTTCGCGAGAGACGCGGGCCGCGGTGAGCTTGGCTGGGCCGCTGGTGGGATTCCTTGCGGCGGCAGCGTGTGCCCTGATCTGGTGGCATACGGGCAACGGGATATGGGCAGCGCTCGCCCGCGCCAGCGCCTGGCTGAATGTGCTCAACTTGATCCCCGTGTGGGTGTTGGATGGCGGCCAAGCCGTCGCCGCAATGGACAAACAGGAGCGAGTGTGGCTTTTGACCTCTTCCCTGGCTCTCTGGCTGCTGCTGGATCAGCGGGTGTTTCTTCTGGTTGCACTGGGGGCAGGCTTTCGCCTCTTCACCAAGGATTTCCCCCCTCAACCCAGCCGGGCATCGACGGCCTACTTCATCAGCGTCCTCGCAGCGCTGGGTCTAGTGATGTGGATTTTACCGGGGCCGGCCGTGCTTGGACCACGGTAGCAGCAATCGGGGCATCCTCCTGACTTTCTTACCGCATGACTCACTTCTTCGGAAGCCAGGCAAATTCCTCCCAGGCAGTTTTCAGAACTTGGCATTTGGGATAATCGAAGCCCCTCAAAGCTTCCGAATGGAACGTGATTTTCTCCGGCGTTATCGAGTCGATCTCAAATCTCACGGTGAGATGGCACATCTTCTTGACGTCCTTCCCGGCGGGAGCGGCAGGATCGCCGAATGCCTGGTAGACGCTTGAGGATCCCACCCACTTCGTTCCCGTTCGCCGGCACTCAATCCGTATGGAAGCGCCATCTTTAGCCGCCACGGGGGGAATGTTCACCCAATCCGCGCGGAACACGTCGCCCTTAACCTCCACGCGGAAGTCCTTGCGCGAGGCCTCGGAATGCCAGATCTTGGGGAGTTGACTACTTGCCGGATTGGAGGCCGCCACGGCAGGATTCGCATCAGCCGTTGGTTTCTGGGCCGCCGCCGCAAACTGGATGATTACCAAAAGCGCCACGAGCGTCGTCAGCGCTTGTTTCCGCTCAATGCGTGCCGGTCTCAATGTGTCCTCCTGGATGTCCGCTTCGACTGATCCATTCCCATCGTCGAGTCGCCGCCGAGTTCCTTTTCGCTGAACTAAGAGCCTCATTCTACCCGGCCCTTACCAGCCAAGCCACCAAAAAACCGGGCAGTGCGGAAGTTTGCTGGAATCTTGGGGACATCTCCGGGTGGAAAGAAGGAGATTGACTCGCGGGTTCGGGGCTTGCGGGATTTGGAAGGAGCGCTACCCTCCTTGGGCTTGACCCAGATAGGGGAGTTTGTGCGGGTCGGTTGCCTTGACTTTTCGAGGAGCCAAGAACACACTTTCCGCCCGGGGGTGGAAACACATGCGTGAAGTCGTCATCATCTCAGCTTGCCGTACTCCTATCGGAAAATTTCAGGGTTCGCTTACACCTTTTTCCGCAGTGGAATTGGGCGTGTTTGCCGTGCGCGAGGCAGTGCGCCGTGCGGGAATCGACCCGGCGCAAGTCGATGACATCATCATGGGCAACGTGGTGCCGGCGGGGCTGGGCCAGAATCCCGCGCGGCAGGCGGGCTTGAAGGGCGGCCTCTCGAATCGCGTCGCCGCCATGACCATCAACAAAGTCTGCGGTTCAGGACTCAAGGCCGTCGGGCTGGGCGCGCAGGCCATTCAAACCAACAATTCTGAAATCGTTGTGGCGGGCGGAATGGAGTCGATGACCAACTGCCCCTACCTGCTGCCGCAGGCCCGCGCGGGAATGCGGATTGGACACGGCAAAGTGCTCGACTCGATGATTACCGACGGCCTGTGGGATGCCTACGAGGACTTCCACATGGGGATGACGGGCGAGTTGGTGGCGGAAAGATACGGCATCACCCGCCAGCGCCAGGATGCGTATGCGGTCGAGAGCCACCGCCGCGCCATCGACGCCATCAAGAATGGCCGCTTTCAGGACGAGATCGTCCCCATCTCCATCAAGCAAAAGAAAGGCGAACCCATCCTGTTCTCGACCGATGAGTCCCCGCGCGCGGACGCTTCGCTTGAAACGCTCGCCAAGCTGCGGCCCGCATTCAAGCCGGATGGCACGGTGACCGCCGGTAACGCTCCCGGCACAAACGACGGCGCGGCGGCGCTGGTGGTGACGTCGCTTGAAAAAGCCCGCGAATTGGGAAAGACGCCCATGGCGCGCGTCGTAGGGCAGGCAGTGAGCGGCGTCGAGCCCAAGTGGGTCATGATGGCCCCGGTGGACGCCGTGCGCATGTTGCTCAAAAAACTCGATTGGAAGGTCGAGGACGTGGACCTGTTCGAATTGAACGAAGCTTTCTCCGTCCAGGCGATCGCCGTCATCGAGCAGTTGGGCCTCGACCCGGCCAAGACCAATGTGAACGGCGGCGCGGTGGCGCTGGGACATCCCATCGGCGCCTCCGGTACCCGTGTCCTCGTCACGCTGCTTTACGAAATGGCCCGGCGCAACGCCCGGCGCGGCGTGGCGGCGCTGTGCCTTGGCGGTGGCAACGCCGTGGCGCTGGCCATAGAAAGATCGAGCGATTGAGCGATTTATCAATCTGGTAAACTACAGAATGCGACTCGAAATTCTGGCTGGCGCGGACACTGCATTTTAAATCGGCGACTGCCGGAGGGTGTACGTGAGATGCGATGTAAGTCCCGTCCTCGAATCGCTCTTCCAGCCCAAGTGGCTACCATTCTGAACTCAACTGTTATGAGACGGGGCCTGTTATGACGGAATTCGAGACCAAAAATGTAACTGATTGGCGATCTTTTGTTGAGGTTGAAGCCCACTTTGACCAGCAACGCATCAAGGACGACTGGGTTTTCCGTGGTCAACCATCGGCCGAGCTTGCCCTGACGACAACGTTGGAACGAGCATGCGAGGAACTAGGAATCAAGACACAAGATGTTCCTAATATCGAATTGAAGGTAATCTTCGATTTTCAACGCGGCTACCATCTCAATGCAGTGCACGCTCCACCGGAAATCAGCGATACTCTTGAATGGCTCGCCGTTATGCGCCACTACGGCACGCCGACGCGGCTATTGGACTTTACATATTCGTTCTACATCGCCGCCTATTTTGCCCTTGAGCACGCGAAAGCGGATGCTGCTATATGGGCCATAAGTAAAACATGGCTGACCGAGCAAACGCGCGACGTCGTTAACAAAAACATTAACGATGGAAATGCGGTCATAAACGAATTCGCGGCCCGGAGAAATGGCAAGTCCTTCCGAGCGATCTTCATGCGTCCGGGCGATCCATTGAAACTCGTTTTGGGTACAAACCCGTATCGCCTAAATGATCGATTGACTGTCCAACAGGGGTTATTCCTATGCCCTGGCGACACATCCTCTCCCTTCTCAACAAATCTTGAAAACTTTGGGAAACCTGACGACAAGGTGATTAAGGTTATCATCGGCAACGAAGGTCGGACTGAGATACTGCGAAAGCTTCATATGCTAGGTATCAATCGGTCTCTCCTTTTCCCAGGTTTGGATGGGTATGCAGAATCGTTGCGGACAAAGATGCTCATATTTGACCAGATGCGACAGATGGAGGGTGCGGGGAGCTACATGAGCTGCAATGTATGGAATACTGGAACAAGCTCGGAGCAAACGTAGCGCGACGTGTTTGGTAGGTCCGTGGCTTTTCGTTGGTAATCGAGACCGACCGAAGACCTTGCGGCGCAGCCCCGAGCCCGCCCCCAGAGCCAAACGAGGTCATCAGAATCATATCGGCCCGGAGGGCTACAAAGCATGAGCAGGAAGCTTATTTCCAGTAAGAACCGCAGCGGATTTCGTTCGATGTCGCCAGGCGCTATTGAACGCGCGGCGCTTGCTGATCCTGATGCGCACACTTTGACCACAGCCGACCTCAAGCGCATGAGGCGAACGCCACAGATAAAGGTTATTCGCCGCGCTTTGGGTTTGACACAGAGGCAATTTGCCGCCAGGTATCATATTCCCCTTGGCACGCTACGCGATTGGGAACAGGGGCGTGCAACGCCCGATCAGCCAACGCAAGCCTACATAACCGTCATCGCTCGCAGCCCGGAAGGGGTACAGCAGGCATTGGAGGGTTAATATTTTTTCCCGGCTATCGCCGTGATGGAGCAGTGCTATGGCATGCCACCAAACGCAGATTCGAAGGGCTAACGCGCCTGATCCGAACTTTTCCGATCTTGAGGAGAGGGGCCGTCTCCATTTCTTCTATCACTCGCCGTCTTCGAAACTCCCCGTGCGCGATGTGTTGAATGAACAAAAGCACGAATACAAAACCGAACCCTACATTGAGAAGTGTGCCGAAAATTATTGCGGCGAGTGCAACCAGGCGAACATCCGGGGATTCTTGAAGAGCAAGGAAAAGTATTTATTTCTCTTCACCACTTGCAGGTATAAGGGTTCGAAACATCTGGGAAAGGTGTACATTGTTGGCTATATCGAGAAAAAGCGATATGAATTGCGACCCGGGGGATTTTACGCCGCAATCGGCCCCCTCAAGATGTTTTCCTTTAACGATGCGTGGTCCCTTGGGAAGTCGAGGTACGACGACAACCCGCGGCAGATGCAAAAGAAGCTCAGCCCCAGAAACACACAGCAGATTCTCGATCACTTCGAGGGAAAGGGAAACATTCTGGACCGATGTCGCATAGCGGTTGAGAAACTTAAGCGGCAGCTTCCCATCAAGGTAAGGAGGAGTCAAGCTAAACGATGCAAGTAGTCTTGCTGAGAGTTGGCATTGATACAGGGTCTGGGGGAATCGTTGGTCCCGCATTCAAAAATGGGTCCTTCGAGTACATCCCAATTCCCGACAATACCCAAGATCGAGGCATCGACAAGAGAACTTACGGAAACACGTACGGAAGGCACGGGGCAAGATTGGTCGATTACTTCCCCGAACGGCGACGTGAAGCCATGCATGGCCAATCCATCCACTTTGATCCTGAGTTCGAGACATTTACCTATGGCGATCCCACAATCCCCAAAGTGTCTTTAAAGGGACTTGCTGCGGGGAGCCTTCTAGTCTTCTACGCAGGGCTCAAAGGATGGGGCTTTGAGTGCAAACCCGCACTTTATATCATCGGCTATTTCGTCGTCGCGCATGCAGGTTTGGCAACGTCGTTCACCGGCGTCGAATTGCGTCGATTGTTCCGTAATAATTTCCACGTCAAGCATGGAGAGGTCTTCGATGACCAGAAGGAGTTTCTTGTCTTGGTAAAAGGCGGAAAGGGGAGCCGCCTCTTGAAGAAGGCTGTAAGAATAAGTTCGGTAGGGGAGGATCGTATAGGGCGCCCGATATATTTAGTGTCGCGGAAGATGCGGAGTGTTTTCGGCAGTTTCGATGGGCGTACTTGCATCCAGCGATGCCCTCCGCGATGGGTGGCTCCGGAGTTCACTGACAGGGCTTTGCGGTTCCTGCGCTCGCTCCGTTAACGCTTAGCGCGGACCCTTTTTTGTAGGCCAGCGGCTTTATATTGTTAATAGCAAGCGCAGCGCGACCTGTTTGGCAGGTCCGCGGCTTTTCATGAGTAATCGGAATCGACCGGAAACCTTACACCGCGTCAGTGCCAGTCAGGTTGCGATTTCGCGGGTGGCGCCGACATTGCGCTTTTATGTCGGCCAGCCGAACAAGTTTGCAGAAGACAAAGTCTGGCGCGGACTGGGAGTTCGCGTGGGTAGTCGGAGCGCATCCCCAAAGAGAATGTGTGCATCACCCGCACAAATGCGAAACTACGGGAGTTTTTGGGGAAGAATGAGTTAAACTGGCAACTATGGAGAAGATATTTCAGGCTGTGTACAAGGACGGAGTGCTTCGACCGGATGAGCCTTTGTTGCTTGCGGAGATGCAGCGGGTGAACGTGCTCATCATGGATTCGCTTGCGACCGATAACGACCTAGCCGGATATTTCGCGCCTGAGCAATGGGCAGAGGCCGCCCACGATCGAATCACGCGCGACGATGCCAGAGAGGCTTTGTCGGCAATCTCCGGATCCTTGTCCGACGCCGTCACCGCCCAAAGGCAAGAGCGCTGATTGCCAAACTACTTCTTCGATACAAGCGCCTGCGCGAAGCTGTATCACAAGGAGCCCGGCTCCGATTATGTGGAGCGGATTATTGTGCAATCGGGCTCTCTCGCGATAATCTCTCATCTCTCGATTGTGGAAATGGAGTCCGTCCTATCCATCAAAGTGCGGACCGGCGAGATCAATGAACAACAAGTCGGAATTGCCAGGCGATGCCTGAGAGCTGACCTGAGGCAGCGGCGTTTGCTGGTTGGGCCACCCATTCAACCTCGCCACTTCCATGCTGCCCGGCTTCTGCTCGTGAAGTATGGCGCGACAGAAGGTCTTAGAACCTTGGACGCTCTTCAGTTGGCTATAGCTCTCGATTTGAAAGACACGGGCCGAATCGACGTGTTCATCGCCGCAGACCAGAGGCTTTGCCGCATCGCCACCTTAGCGGGCTGCCCTGCAATAAATCCCCAGCAACCAAGCGCCACCGTAACTTGAGGTAGGTCCGCGGCCCACCATGATTCCAACCCCGCGAGCGAGTCGGCCCCCTGAGCGAGCGTACCGCGGACTTGTTTGGCAGGCCCGCGGCTTTTCGTTGGCAATCGGGGACCAGCCGCAGACCTTGCAAAACAGGTCTGCGCCGGCCGAGCCGGTGGAGAGTTGGCGACCTCGCCCCGGCTTCCCCGCCGGTGGGGGATGGCGGGGAGAATTCGACACGTCTTGTCCGCCGTTGAGAGAGTGGTAACTAATTATCTAGTCCATGGCAATTGCCGTGCTGGATGGGGAGGGGAGAACGGTGATGGGGTGAAATCGCGCACCCAGTCACCTAGCCGTAAGCAGCCGGCGGTCGGTGCTGTCCTAATTTGACCGAATCGCCGCCATCTTGGCGGCTCAATGCCGGCTGGAAGCCGGCGCTACACTTGAAATTAGGACAGCACCCGGCGGTCTTTGTCCTTGACAAAGCCTAGATGTGTGAGTATACTGAATTGTGAAGTCCGTGCCTGGGAATGAAAGGCAGTGCCCATGCCGAGCCAGAAAGCTTCCAACCTCCGCCCCTTGCGGCAAATCCGCCACGCCTTTGACAACCCAAAAGTCACACGCGGCGACGGTCTAGAAATAAAGGTGTTAATGTATGACGTGCGAAGCCGGAATGTGTATGAAAACAAACAGAATAATGACAAAATTCCCGACGAAAAGTCAGACATTTACGGCAAAGTGACACGCATTTTGCAGAAAATTGCGCATTTGGAAGGACAATTTGCCACAAACGGCGCTTTCGCGACGTGTTTTGTGCGGAACTTCGTGCCGATTTGCCGCCGGGAACGCAAGATGGAAGTCTGTTAATAGCCCTCAGGAGCCCGTGATGTCAAAGAAAATAAAGGGAGTTAACGTTTATGCCGGGTTCATTCGAAAACCTATCACATTGATGTTAAAGGGGTTATCCGATTGCACGGGCGAGCGCACGCTATCATCGAAAATGAAGGCATAACCCGTGATATCTATGAAAACAAATTAGTTATTGGAGTTACCCCGTGATGTTGTTGAAAACAAAAGCAATTCCAGAAAATCACAACGATGAAGTGGCACGAGAAAGTTCCCAAACCCGATTCTCCGTTTCCTGCAATCTCCCCGTGCTTCATCGCCCGGCCAAAAGGATGACGCCATGAGTCAACCAGCAAATCGCGACACGGCTAATTCACTAGATCACTCGAAGTCTACCGTTGCCGTTGTCGGCGCGGGTCAGATGGGGCATGGGATTGCCCATGTGATGCTTCGCGCCGGGCATAATGTATTGTTGCTCGATACTTCGCGGGCCTTCGTCGAGGCGGGGGCTAAGCGCATCATAAAAGGATTGGCGCGCGACGTGGAAAAAGAGCGCTTGACGGAAGACCAGCGCCAGCAAGCGGTGACGCGGTTAAAGGTAACGACCGCGCCGGCGGACCTGGCCACAGCGGACATCATCATCGAGGCGGTGACGGAGAAGCTTGAAGTCAAAGCCGGCGTCTTCTGCTCGCTCGAGCCGCACTGCCCCCCGGAGACGATCTTCGCCTCGAACACTTCTTCGATTTCCATCACCCGCCTCGCCGCCGGCACGCAGCGGCCCGGCAAATTCGTCGGCCTGCACTTCTTCAATCCCGTGCCGGTGATGAAGTTGGTGGAAGTGGTGCCGGGCCTTCAGACCGCGCCCGAAACGGTTGGGAAAGCCATCGCGCTCGCCATTTCCGCGGCCAAGACCCCGGTGCGGGTGAACGATTTTCCCGGATTCGTCTCCAACCGCGTGCTGATGCCCATGATCAACGAAGCGGTGTTCTGCCTGATGGAAGGCGTGGCCGACGCCGCGGGCATCGACAACGTGATGAAGCTGGGCATGAACCATCCCATGGGGCCGCTGGAACTCGCCGATCTGATCGGCCTGGACGTTTGCCGGGACATCATGATGGTCCTTTACGAGAGCTTCCATGACTCGAAGTATCGCCCCTGCCCGCTGCTGGAAAAGATGGTCGCCGCCGGCTGGCTGGGGTGCAAAACCGGACGGGGGTTCTACGAGTATCCTAAGAAGTAGGCAGTAGGCAGGGGGCGCCGGCCAGAAGGCGACGAGCGCGCGGGCGGCTACGGAAGATAAAGCGATCATCGGTTTGACAAGTGGATGGCGGAATCAGCAAGCGGTAGACAGTGGACGGGCGGCGCCTCGCGACGCCGCCAGCGAGCGCCTTGTACCTAGCGGATGGCGCGGAGGGCGGCTTCGCGTTCGCGGCTGATGATGGCCAACAAGATGCGAGCTGCGCCGCCGGGCTAAGGTAGATTAAAAAGTATTCTGCGATTCAGACAGTAAGAAACCAGGCTGGGCGGCCGACCAGCGCTCGGTCTGTCAACAGGTCTATCCGATCCGCCCGCACGGCTCTTGACGGCCTTTCCGACGGCCAGTTGTCCACCT
>JBEKLF010000072.1:0-45744 GCA_050010335.1 Terriglobia bacterium | reverse complement strand
GGCCTGCTGGCGGCGTTGTTCTAAGGCTTGGAAATCCCGTCGAGGACGCACCTGTGTGGTCATGCGCCCACTATACACCACGGGCGAGGGATTGTCACTGTATTATGCGAGATTCAGTAAGCATCTTCCCAACTGGCGTCGACCCGGGCAGTCGTCACGGTGGGAGCTGTAGTCATGGCGGCAACTCACCTCTACCTGACGTCCTAGTATACACACTAGCCTAAGCTTGTCAAGAGAAAAAATGTTCGCCTGATGGGCTCGGCGATCCGCAGGTTATGACCTACGGCGACTCACAGTTGGCCTCGGCCGGGGCCTACAACAAGCAAACCTACCCCTCAACGGGGGCCGGCCCCGCCCCACCCCACACCTCGGAAATTACCATCCCCGCCAAAATGAGCGCGGAACCCAGGAGCACCTTTCCCCCCAGGTGTTCCTTGGTTACAACGCGCGAAGTCAGTGCAGCGAACACGGGTTCCAGGGCAAAAATCAAGGCCGTATGCGCCGGTGGAGTGTACTGCTGCGCCCACACCTGGGTACCAAAGCAAAACGCCGTGGCGAAAACTGCGGTCACCGCAACGGCGAATATCAGGCGGCCGGTCCAATGCAGGACGCAGGAGGGACCGAAAGGCACGGCCAGAGTGGCAACGATGCCCACCACCAGGATTTGGCCTGGGGCCAGATGCAGGAATGAAAAGCGTCGCGTGTAGGTTCCCACCAGCACAATGTGAACCGCGAAAGCCATGGCTCCGAACACGGTCAGCAAATCGCCGCGATTCACTGCTCCGATCCCCGAGGGCATGACGAGAAAGTAAAGCCCGAGCAAGCCCAAACCCGCTCCTGCGGCATTCGCGGGACGCATGCGATACCCGTGAAGGAGTGAAATTAGAGGCACCAGGATGACGCTGAAACCGGTAATGAACGCGCTCTTGGAGGGCGTCGTGAAATTCAGCCCCCAGGTTTGCAAGGCGTATCCGGCGAAGAGAAGAATTCCCAGGAACAAGTTCGGCAGAAGCACTGCGCGTGGCAACCGCCCGCGCGCCATGACCCAGAACATCAGCAGTCCGGCCAGGATGAAGCGCACCGCGATAAAGGGAAAGGGTGAAGTATCGGCCAGGGCGCCTTTGACAATCACGAAGGTCGAGCCCCAAATGAAGGAGGCGACCACAAGAAGTAGTTCAGCTTTCGTGCGCTGGCTCAAACCTGGAAACCTCTTTTTTTGGCGCTTCGATGGTTGAGGATAGGGGAATTCCTTGCCCGCTTCGGCGTCGGGCCGCGTGGAGCGTGTGCAGCTACTTCGGGTTCTTGCCGAAGAAATCGCCCCAAAGCGTTACGGAGCGAACACTGAATTTTTGCCCCGCCGTCGAGTTGTCCGCCGCCACCGGGCGATAGAGCGTATGGCAGCGCTCGCAACGGTAAATCTCGACGTTCTTGCCGAATTCCTTCCGGGCCGCTTCTTCTTCATCGCTGAAGGCGAGCCGCAGCGGATGGTAGTAGTACCAGCGCTTCAGATGCCCGACGCACAGTTCGCCCTTGGCATCTTTTTCATCACAGGCGCGCTGGCCGGGCTTCTTCTCTTTGACCTTCAAAGTTGCAGTGCTCACTGAGGCCTTCCCCATTTTGGATTTTGGATTTGCGATTTTGGATCACGCGAGTAAGCCCGCGCATGGGCCCCGAATCGGAAATCATAAGCTATATTACTCGAACCGTTTGCCGAATTCCAAGTAGTGGCGGCTTAACGCCGCCTTTTGGCGAGATAAACTCGCCGCTACGAGGTCCAACTAATCGACTTCCCGGGAAGCTCCGGCGTCACGACAAGACGTTCGGCGTACTCGACATTCATCAAACACAGTCCTTGCGCGGGCGCGGTGGGGCCGGCTTGGGCGCGATCGCGCGCGGCAAGTATGCTGAGCATGTCAGAGGGGTCAAGCCTGCCTCTTCCCACCTCGATCAAAGTTCCGACAACGTTGCGCACCATGTACCGGAGAAAACCCTTCCCTGTCACCTCGTACACCAGCATTGAGGATCGTGGCCGCCAAAGGAGGCGCGAGCGAAAAATCGTGCGCACATTGGATTTGTTTTCCTCATCGCCCGGCGGGTCGGCAGCCGCGAAGGAGGTGAAATCATGCTCACCTTCAAAAAGCCCCGCCGCCGGCGCCATCCATCCACGATTCAAATGATATGGGTAATGGTAAACATATCGGCACAAAAGTGGTGAGCATACCGGGGTCGTCACAATTCGATACCGGTAGGTTTTACGTTGGACGTCGTACCGGGCGTGAAAAGTCGGGGGGACATGGTCGGCACCCTTGATGCGTACGGTGGGTGGGAGCAAATCATTCAGCGCCTTGACGAAATTCGCACAGGGAATGGCGGAATCGGTGAGGAAATTCGCCACCTGATGCGCGGCGTGGACTCCGGCATCCGTTCTTCCCGACCCACACACTTCGGTGGGAGCCCCGGTCAACCTGTGGAGAGCACCTTCCAGGCATGCCTGAATAGTGGGAGCATCCGGCTGACGTTGCCAACCGCAAAAGTCGGTTCCATCATAAGCCAAGGTTAATCGGATGTTTCGCATGACGCCTTCATTTTACCAACCGAGCTGCGCTTACCCCGGCTAGGAAGCGGAGGGGACGTCCCCGGGCGGAGGGAGACAGCCTTCGACCACCTCGAAAAGTTCCTCCACACGGATCGGTTTGGAAATATGTCCATCCATCCCCACATCTAGGCACCGCTCCCGGTCGCCCTTCATCGCCGAAGCGGTCATGGCGATGATCGGCAGATGAGTCCCGGTTTCCTTTTCCCGTTTCCGGATGGCGGCAGCAGCCTCAAAACCATCCATCTCCGGCATCTGTACGTCCATGAGCACCATATCAAAAGTTTCCTCCTCTAAGGCGGCCAGCGCTTCCCGGCCATTCCCGGCCACCTCAACCCTGTGCCCCCGCTTCTGAAGGAGGCGGAGTGCGAGCTCTCGGTTAACGGGGGTGTCCTCAACGAGAAGAATCTTTAGGATCCTTCTTCTCTCGCGCAACGTGTGCCGCGTAATGAGTGAAGGCTGGCTAGGCTTATGCACCCCAACCCGCAGAACTCGCAGGATAGCATCCAACAATTCGGATTGACCTATGGGCTTCGTCAGGTAGGCAGCTATGCCGAGATCCCGACATCGGGCAGCGTCGCCGCGGTGGCCAACGGACGTCAGCATCAGGATGGTAGCTCCTGCAAATTCAGGATTCTGTTTAATCCGTTTTGTCAAAGCCAAGCCATCCATTTCGGGCATCTGTGCGTCGGTGAGCAGGTAATTGGCTGCCCGATCGGGAGTCCTGGAACCGAAGCACAGCGAGGGCTAGATGTGTCTTCTCACTGAGACTTTCAATTTCGGCCGAATCCAGGTAACGTCCCATGAGAAGCGAGCCGCGGATTGGACCTTCCCCTTGCGCCGTCAAGACAGGCCGGGAAGCCACCAGCATCGGTCCTTCGGGAAGCAGAACGATCCCAGCCACACCACGTTCTGGACTTGTGTGCCGCAGCAGAGTTCCTCCTGCAAGAAGGTACTCGTGCAACCCTCCTGGGACAGGCGTTTCTTTCTGAGCTGGCAGGTCGAACCCTTCGCCGAACACAATTCGGCCGGAGGCGTTAGCGTAAAGCAAGAAATTGAGTCGACGCTCAGCGAGAGTGCTGAAGCGCCCGTAGCCAATGTCCGATCTGATGAACTCGGGGTTGCCATCCTCGATGAAGGCGCAGGTTTTGTCCCATGTCGCAGAATCTCTACAGATGTGGTCCAATGTGGCGAGCTCATCATCCAGGGAGCTTCGAACGCGGTCAACATTGCGGCGGACATCCTGTTCCTCCAACTTGGCAAAACTTCCGAGCAAGACAATTCGCGAAACGATATAGAGAGCACCCACGAACCCGGCAAGCGTCATGCCAATGATCATGAGGGTCCTGGTGCGCAACGTTATGGGCTTGTATGGAATGAACAAGTTGGCTACCGCCTGAGTTACTGGATTCCTGTGTACCATACCCCATCGGCAGAAGCAAGTCGCCTGGACCTCAGTCGCAGAACCCGGTCGCGGGGGGAACACGCATGGTGGTGCGCGGAGATTTACGCATCCCCAATTTCAGCCTGGCTCATATCACACAGAGGGAACAATAAGCAGGCTTAGGGGGGACCAACCCGTTACAGAATAATGCAAACTGTGCCACGCCTGGACCGGCAAAGGACCGGCAAAGGTTGTCTCCCCGGCATTCGGGTGATAAACTTGCCTGTTTTACTTTTGAACGCACTGGTTACCAGGCCTGCGCATTTCCCAGTCTGCGGACTCCGGGTCGGCCAAGCGAGCCAGGGAATGCTGGTGGCATTCGAGCGCCCGATGGTCCCTGTTCCGATGAACCTGCAAAGCTGCCGACCGACATAAGCCTTCCACCTTCAGGGGGTAGGCTTTCCGTCAGGGTCAATGCGAACGTCTGATGACAATGCGTGAAACTTTGCGTCCAATGATTGCGTAATACCGGGTAGTGCCAATGACTAAAGAAACATTTCGCTTAAGGGAGAAGGACATTCGATGAAGCCTTACCATCAACGCCTCGTCGCCTTGATTTTCGCTGTGAGTGTGCTTGTCTTATCGGGACCTTGCCTTAATGCGCAAGTGGCCACACCCTCGCCCAACGCCGCGCCCGCCCAAAGCTTCGATACGACTTTCGGGAACACGCGGTGGTTTCCCAACGTCTGGGGGCCGTATCTTTCCCCCTATGTCCCCGAATCGAAAATGAGCAATTCGGAGCGCCTGCACTCCTTGCTCAGTGACGGCAAGTTGCATATTTCCATCCAGGACATTATCGAATTGTCGCTCGAGAACAATCTCGATATCGCGGTAGCGCGCTATAACATCTCTTTTGCGCATACCGACATCCTCCGTACGCAGGGGGGGGGCGCCGCCCGCGGATTCACCGGATCATTCGCATCCACGGCATTGTATTCCGGCGCTCTTGGCGGTGGCGTCAGCGCCGGCGGGGCCGCCGTCAGTAGCGGCGGAACTGGAGGGGTCTCCGGCAGCGCGACCGCCACGCAATTGGGGGGCAGCACCCTCGACCCGCAGGCCTTTTTCTCGCTCGGCTGGGACCGCAATACTACACCTCTGGGAACCACGGTGGTGACGGGAGTCCCCTTTGAAACCTCCCAGGGGACAAGTTACATATCCGGCATACAACAAGCCTTCCAGACGGGAACAAGCTACGAAGTCGTGTTGGGGGGGGCGCGCGGATCAAACACATCGCTCACGCCGGTCTTTAACCCATCGGTAGACACCTTCCTGGCGGTGGGCTTCACCCAACCCTTGATGAACGGATTTGGGCGCCGCGCCAACTCCGCGTATATCCGAATCGCCAAAAACGATCTTAAGGTTGCCGATTCCGTTTTCCGCCAACAAGTCATCCTCACGCTGGGCACCGTCCTGAACGAGTATTGGGATTTTCTCTCCGACCAGGAAAATGTGCAGGTCAAGGAACAGGCCCTGGCCTATTCCCAAAAGCTCCTGGAGGACAACAAGAAGCAGGTGGAAATTGGCACCTTGGCGCCGATTGAAGTGGTGCGGGCCGAATCCGAAGTGGCCACCGACCAGCAGGCTCTGATCGTGGCCCAGACCAATCTGCAACAGCAAGCCGAACTGCTCAAGACGGCGCTCGCCCGCCAAGTGGGCCCGGACTTGGCTGCCGCCCAAATTGATGCCGAGGATAAGCTTCCCGAACCCCGCCCGGATGATGTTCCCCCTCTGGATGAGGCGCTGCGGCGGGCCTTTGCCAATCGCCCCGAGATCGAGCAGACAGAATTGAAATACCGGGATCAGGACATGACGATCGCCCTGCGGCGAAACGGCCTGCTTCCTTCCCTGAACGTCTATGCCAGTTACATTGCATCCGGCCTGTCCGGCGATCAGGTTATTTGCCCGTCGGGGTCCACGTTATATCTCCCGAATTGTATCGAACCCAACGGCACCGCGATTGCCCCAACCGGAACGTCTTCCGGCGGCGTTACACAAGCCCTGACCCAAACCATCCAAGGTCATTATCCTAACTATTCTTTTGGCGTCAATCTCTCCATCCCCATTCGCAACCGGCAAGCGCAGGCGGACATGGCCCGCGCAATGTTGGAGCGGCGCCAGCTTGAGACTCAGTTGCAGCAATCGAAGAATAATATAGCCCAGGCGGTGCGCACCGCCGTGATCGGGGTCATTCAGGCCAAAGCCCAGATAAATGCCGCTGACAAGGCCACCCTCCTCGCGCGCCAGACCCTCGATGCCGAGCAGAAGAAATTTCAGTTGGGTGAATCCACGGTCTTCCTGGTTATTCAGGCACAACGCGATTTGTCTAATGCGGAGGGGAACGGAGTCACAGCGCACTCAACTTACGCCAAGGCGATTACCGCGTACCAGCAGGCGGTGGGAACGATCCTCACCGATTACCGTCTGGACCTGAGTGACGCCATACAAGGCACGGTGACGCACGTTCCCAACATTCCGGGGTCGGCGGAAACCCCGGCGCCGCTGAAGCAATAATAGTGAATTGTGGTTGTCATCACGGCAATCATCGTCAGCTCGGAAAGAAAAGGAGAAGTTAATTTATAATTCATCATTCATAATCTATAATTGCCTTTATCTCCGTTGTTTGACTTTGGCCCTAGCCCTGTCCTAACATGCCGTTGGGGTGGATTCTCAAGGTGAGCGAGAACAAAAAGGCCGGCGCCGAAGTCGCAAACGAGATTTCCCACCGCCATTCCTCATCCAGTGTGCAGCGATGGGAGGAACAGACCCTCAAGCCGGCGCTGGCAAAGTCCGCCGAGCGCCAGGAGGTATTTACCACCCTTTCCGGCGTTCCGATCAACCGCCTTTACACTCCCGCTGATCTTTCCGAGTTCGATTACCTCCAGGACCTCGGCGACCCCGGTGAGTACCCCTACACGCGGGGGATTCATCCCACCATGTATCGCGGTAAGATTTGGACGATGCGCCAGTTCTCAGGATTTGGGAGCCCCGAGGACACCAATCAGCGCCTCCATTATTTGCTGAAGCAAGGCCAGACGGGCCTTTCCATCGCCTTCGACTTGCCCACACTGATGGGATACGACTGCAACCACCCCCTGGCCGAGGGTGAAGTGGGCCGATGCGGCGTTTCAATTTCGTCTCTCGCGGATATGGAGACGCTGCTGGCGGGCTTGCCTCTCCAGCAAGTGACCACCTCCATGACCATCAACTCCCCCGCCGCGATTATTTGGGCCATGTACCTGGTGGTGGCGGAGAAAAGCGGGGCGGATTGGAAAAAGATTTCCGGCACCACGCAGAACGACATTCTGAAGGAATACATTGCCCAGAAAGAGTACATATACCCGCCTGCCCCTTCCATGCGCCTCGTGGTTGATACCATCACCTTCGGCGCTCGCGAGGTTCCGCGGTGGAATCCCATTTCCATCAGCGGCTACCATATTCGGGAAGCGGGCTCGACGGCTGTGCAGGAGTTGGCTTTCACCCTGCGCGACGGAATCGAGTACGTGGAGTGGGTCCGGCGGGCGGGCATGCCGGTGGATGAATTCGCCCCACGCTTGAGTTTTTTCTTCAACGCCCATAGCGATTTGTTCGAGGAAGTGGCGAAATACCGGGCGGCGCGCAAAATCTGGGCGCACGTCATGCGCGAGCGGTTTGGCTCGACCAACCCACGCTCCTGGCTCTGCCGCTTTCATACCCAGACGGCCGGGTGTTCGCTGACGGCGCAGCAGCCTTACAATAATGTTGTTCGCACCACCCTTCAGGCGCTCGCCGCGGTGCTGGGCGGAACGCAATCGCTGCACACGAACTCCCTCGATGAGGCATGGGCGCTGCCCACGGAAGAAGCCGTCACCATCGCCCTGCGCACGCAACAGGTGCTGGCCCACGAAAGCGGCGTCGCCAACACCGTCGATCCCCTGGCCGGCTCTTATTTCATCGAGAAGTTGACGCTGGAAACGGAGCGGGCTTGTTACGATTACTTCCAGAAGATCGATGACATGGGCGGCATGGTGCCTGCCCTCGAGCGCGGATACCCGCAAAAGGAAATTCATGACGCCGCCTACACCTACCAAAAGGCCGTCGAGCACAAGGAGAAAATCATTGTGGGCGTCAATGATTACGTAACCCAGGAGGACCGCCCCATCAAGCTGCTGGTTATTGACGATAGCGTGGCGCGCCACCAGGTCAAGAAGCTGGAGGAAGTGCGCGAAAAGCGGGATAATGCCCATGTCCAGCAGGCACTCGAGGCCCTGGGAAGCGCTGCTGCGACCGACGCCAACCTGATGCCTTACATCCTGGAATGTGTCCGCGCCTACGCGACCGTGGGCGAAATGTGCGACGTCCTGCGCAAGGTGTTCGGAACGTACGAAGAGCCCGCTTTCCGATGAAGAGTAATTCTAAATTATGAATTATGAGTGATGAATTAGAAACATCAGGGAGAGCGTTACATGGCAACCAAGACATTGCTGACGATTGAGAAGTTCGATCAGCTCCCCATCAGAGAAGGAATCCTTTATGAGCTCAACGAGGGGGAAGTCGTCACCATGACCGAGCCAATGCCGCGGCATAATTGGGTTAGAGACAACGTTGCGGCTGCGTTAAGGGATTTTGCTCACCCGCGACACCTCGGCAGGGTCTTATTGGAAACCGGCTACCAACTCACTCCCGAGACCGTGCGAATTCCGGATGTCTCCTTTGTGTCGGCGGACCGGATGCGTGAAATTGACTTGGACAGACGCATTCAGGGCGCTCCTGCACTCGCCATCGAAGTCGTCTCGCCAACCGACCTCGCGGAGGGACTGACACAGAAGGTCAAGCAGTATCTTGCCGCCGGCGCGAAGGCGGTATGGGTTTTCTATCCCAAGACCCGAGATGTGCAGGTTTTCCGCGCCGATGGTGGGAGCTTTGTCCGCCGCGAGCATGAAGCCCTCGAAGACCCTGACCTAGTCCCGGGCTTCTCACTCGATTTGAAGACGGTGTTTGAGAGATAATCGGTATGAACTAATTATGGATGACCGACGCATTCGTGTACTAGTTGCCAAACCCGGCTTGGACGGCCACGATCGCGGGGCTAAGATCGTAGCGCGCGCGCTCCGCGATGCGGGCATGGAAGTCATTTACACGGGGTTGCGGCAGACCGCCGAACAGATTTCGAGCGCCGCTGTGCAAGAGGACGTTGACGCCATCGGCATCTCGATTTTATCCGGCGCACACAATACGATTATTCCGCGCATCTGCGAACTGCTGCGCGCCGAGGGCATGGAAGATGTCCTATTGGTCGTGGGCGGCATCATTCCCGATGAGGATATTCCGGGCTTGAAGCAAGCTGGCGTGGCTGAGGTCTTCCAGCCGGGCGCGTCCACCGAAACCATTGCCGAATTTATCCGCAAGAATGTGAAGGGTGTGCCCGCCGGGTGAATGGAACTTTCCAGCCATAATTCCGTCGCCGTGCTGGCGTTTTCTCCAACTGAAGGATATCCGCGCTTGACCTCTGTGGTTCTGGGGGAGTTAGATGATCTCCTGGAAGAAGTCAAAGGTGGTGGTCTGTTCAACGCAGTGGTGATCGCGGCCAACGCAAAATCCTTTGTCACGGGCGCGGAGATTGCGGAGGTCGCGGCCGTGGCGGGACTTCGCGCGCGTGAATTCGCCGAGCGTGGGCAATCAACATGCCATCGCGTCGCGGCCTTTCCCTTGCCCGTTGTCGCTGCTATCCGCGGATACTGCTTGGGTGGAGGCTTGGACCTGGCGCTGGCTTGTCATGGACGTGTGGCCACCTACGAGGCGTCATTTGGCTACCCGGGCGCAGCCCTGGGATTGCTGACCGGTTGGGGCGGCACTGGACGATTGCCTGATCTGCTCGGCAAGACTACGGCCATGGAAATGTTTCTTACCGCCGATCGCATTCCGGCCACGCAAGCTATGACCATGGGACTGATCGACGAGTTGGCATCTTCCCGCGACCTGATCAGCACGGCAGCCCAGCGCGCGCAGGCATTGCGCGGCGTCCCTATGGCGCGAAACACCGTAGGTCGTTGATCAAGTCTACCGCGGACCTACAAACCAGGTCCGCGCTACGGCAGCTTTCGCAGTCAAGAATCTGAATAAGAGGTAAAGTTTGAGCCCGCAACGCACGCCCAATATTCCACCACCCGAACAGACGCTTCCACGCCAAGACCCCGCAACGTCGCTCTCAAAACGGGCGGCGCGCCGGATCATCCAGCGCGCCTTCGTTCTGATGGGAAGGGACAAAGTCTTGCGGCAGCAAATCCGCGAATCAGAAATAGTCACACTCTGGATTGTGGAAGACTGGGAACTGGAGTGGACCGTGTTCCTCCACCGGGGGAAGTTTGAAGTCGAGCGGCGTCCGGCCAAGCACCCGGCTGTGTCCTTATCGTGGCCCACCGCCGAGGAATTCTTCCAACAAGTCGATCGCACCGGCGAGGCCGGTATTCAGGCTCAAATTCTACCGGTGCAGGAACGCCATCGCTTCTTCGAAACCCTCTTGCGCGGTTTCTTTGCTTGCCTGCGTCACGTCCTCGCCAATCCGGTCGACGACATGGGCGAGAGCCTGCTGTGAATTTGCCGTCAGGGTTTGCGAAAATGCGATTTTCCTATAGACTGCATCTGAAAGAGATTCTTTGATCTCACGAAAAAGGCTCAGCGTGAACACAGATCCTCAAAGATTCTGGACGGAAACCACCTTGCGGGTCCGCTACGTTGAGACGGACCAGATGGGAGTGGTCTATCACTCAAACTTCCTGGTCTGGTTTGAAATCGGGCGTACGGACTTCTGCCGCCAGCGCGGATTTGTCTACCGGGAAATGGAGGATGAGGAGGGCTTGTACATTATGGTGGCGGAAGCGCGTTGCCGATACAAAGCACCGGCGCGCTACGACGACGAGATCCTGGTGCGCACGTGCCTAAAGGAATTCCGCAGGCGCGTTCTGGTTTTCCAGTACGAGGTTCTCCGTCCTCTCACTGACGACCTTTTGGCGCAAGGGGAAACCGTGCACGTGATCACCGACCGTGACGGGCGCCCCCGTTCTCTACCCGACAAGTACCGCGAACTTTTCTTGGCAGCCCTCAAGGCAGGCGAGCCCAGCACGCGCTGAGGCCGCTGCCGGGACGAGGTTTTTGTTCGCACCCACAAAGCTTATGCTCGCTCCAATACTCCTTGACGGTCGGCGACTCACGCGGCGGGATTTCTCCGCCGTGGTACTGGGGAATCGGCCTGTCGGCCTTTCCCCGCGTGCTCGTGCGGCAATGAAGAAATCGCGCGCATTGATCGAAAAGATCATCGCTGAAAAACAAGTGGTCTATGGCGTGACCACGGGCGTGGGGAGCCTCTCCACCGAACATATTGACCCGTCAGCCGCTCGCGAACTGCAACTGAACGTGGTTCGCAGCCACTCCTGTGGCATTGGTGAGCCGTTAAGCCCGGGGGAGACCCGCGGCTTGCTGCTCCTGCGAGCTAACACGCTGGCGCGCGGTCTATCCGGCGTGCGGCCCCTCATTGCCGAAACGCTTTGCGCCTTCTTGAACCACGGCGTGCACCCCGTTGTCCCCCGGCGTGGGTCAGTGGGCGCAAGTGGAGACCTCGCGCCGCTCGCCCATGTGGCCTTGGCGCTGGTCGGCGAAGGGGACGTCGTATTTCGGGGCCGGCGGCAGCGCGCGGCGGCGGCGCTCAAATCACTGGGTATAAAGCCCGTGACCCTGGAGGCCAAAGAGGGACTCTCCCTCGTTAACGGCACGCAGGCCATGCTTTCTGTGGGATTGCTGGCGTCGCGCGAGGCGGAGATTCTTGCCAATACGGCAGACGTTGCCGGGGCATTGTCACTCGATGCCCTGCGCGGCTCAACGCGCGCCTTCGACGAGCGGCTGCACGCAGCTCGGCCTCATCCCGGACAGATGATTTCCGCGCGCAACCTCGCCCGGCTCAATCGCGGCAGCACCATCAACAAATCCCATCAAGGCTGCTCGCGCGTTCAGGACGCTTACAGCCTGCGCTGCATGCCGCAGGTCCACGGCGCCGTGCGCGACGCCTTGGCCTACGCGCGCCAGGTTTTCGAGATTGAGATGAACAGCGCCACGGATAATCCCCTCGTCTTTGCCAGCGAGGGGGAGGTCATTTCCGGCGGCAATTTTCACGGCCAGCCGTTGGCGTTGGCGCTTGACCTGATGGCCCTGGCCCTGACCCAACTGGGCGGAATCGCGGAAAGGCGCATCGACCGCATGGTGAACCCGCTCACGTCCGAACTTCCGGCGTTTCTCACCCGCTCGCCTGGCCTGGAATCGGGACTGATGATCGCGCAAGTCGCCGCCGCCGCATTGGCATCGGAAAACAAGGTGCAGGCTCATCCGGCATCGGCTGATTCCATCCCTACTTCCGGAAATAAAGAGGATTTCGTCAGCATGGGTATGGCGGCGGCATTGAAGCTGCAACCCGTCATCGCAAATGTGAGAAACATTCTGGCCATCGAGCTGCTGTGCGCTTGCCAGGCGCTGGACTTGCTCGCGCCGCTCCGCTCAGGCAAGCTTGCGGAAGAAGCTCGGGAAATGGTACGCAAGGTCTCGCCGCACATCGCCAAAGACCGGCCCTTGCACGCCGACATTGCGCGCCTCGCCACGCTGATTGCAAAGGGCGAGCTTGCCGGCCTCATTGCGCCGGATCGCCAATTTTGATCTGCCATGCCAGCCATTTCTGCCACCATCATCACTCACAATGAAAAGGCGGACATCGCCCGCGCCATTCGCTCGCTTTCCTGTGTGGATGAGATTGTGGTGATCGACGCCGAATCCACCGACGGCACGCACGAGATCGCGGAGGGATTGGGCGCGCGGGTCATCACCCACACCTTTGAAGGATTCGCCGCCCAAAAGAACGTTTCCAGTTCGCACGCTCGATACGATTGGATCCTTAGTCTGGACGCTGACGAAGAGTTAGACCCCAAGGCACAAGCCGCGATTTTGGAATGGAAGCGCTCGAATCCCTCTTCCGCCGGCTATCGATTTGCCCGGCGGGCCCAATACCTGGGGCGATGGATATTGCATTCGGGGTGGTATCCTGACTACAAGCTTCGCCTCTTCGACCGCCGCCGCGGGCGCTGGGAGGGCGCATACGTACACGAATCGGTGGTGGTCGACGGTCCGACTGCGACGCTGCCGGGAGAGATTCTTCACTACACGTGCAATTCTCTGGAGGAGCATCGCCAGCGCATTGAGTTCTACACGGATCTGGCCGCGAAGGAGATGTTCGAGCGGGGCGAGGGCGTGGGCTTTCTGCGGCGCACGGTAGGCCCTCCCTGGGTTTTTGTGAATTCCTACCTGTTTCGTCTGGGAATGCTCGATGGCAGACCGGGCTACTTCATCGCTACGATGGCGGCGCGGTATGTGCAAAGAAAATACACGAAGCTGGAAGAAATGCGAAAGAGCCAGAACCGATGACCTCACCCCGCGCCTTCAGAATCGCTCACATTGATACGGGCTTGACCCTGCGCGGCGGCCAACGGCAAATGCTGTTGCTGGCGCATGGCTTGCGCGAGCGTGGCCACGAGCAGGTTATCGTGTGTTTGGAAGGAAGCGGCCTGGAAGGGCGCGCGCAGCGGGATGGCTTTCGCGTTTTCTCCCTCCCCGCGCACGACCCGGGACACGCATTCGGGATTTTGCTTTGGCGACAGCAGCTCAAAACCTGGACTCCACATATTTTACATGCGCACGACGGCCGCGGGCAAACCCTCGCGTGGCTCGCTTCCTCGGGATTGCCGGTGCAGCGCGTTGCCAGCCGGCGCGTCACTTTCTTCCCTTCCGACCGCTGGACGTACCGTCTTAAGTACGGTCGCACGTGTGATGCGGTGATCGCCGTCTCGGAAAACATTCGAGAGCTTTCCGTGCAGGCCGGCGTTCCCCGAGAGCGAATCACCGTAATACCTGACGGCATCGAACTCCCCGCAGAATTACCGAGCGCCACTGAGAGGCTGCGTTTGCGAACGTCGTGGCAATACGCAGATGATGATTTCGTCGTGGGGTTGCTGGGCGCATCCACTCCGGAAAAAGGACAGGACTTGGCGCTCGCGGCCCTCGGGCTGCTCACCCAGAAATTGCCCAACGCCCGACTAGTTCTTGCCGGCGATGAATCTGCCAGCCCCAACCAAGGGTCGAAGCACGACGCCAACACGGACAGTAATCAGATTCTTCGCCTCGGCGCCATCGGAGATCTCGCGAGTTTTTTCCCCGGCCTCGATCTCTTCATCATGCCTTCGAAGGCCGAGGGCCTGGGGTCGTCCGCACTCTGGGCGATGGCATATGGGCTCCCCGTGGTTGCAACCCGCGTGGGCGGCCTCGCGGAAATTGTGGTGGAGAATGAGACCGGTTGGCTTATTCCCCCGGGTTCCCCACAGGCGCTGGCGGATGCAATCTCCCTGGCCTCTCGCGACCGCGGGAAATTGATCGAGTTTGGCCGCAAGGGCCGCGAACGAGCCGGAGGATTTTCTGCTGCTATAATGGTCGAGCGTACGGAAAATCTCTATCATTCTTTGGTTAGCGGCAGAGGAGAGTCGAAACTCGAAAAACGAAACTCGAAAATCGATGTATAGCTCGCGAGTTTCGAATTTCGATTTCCGAGTTTCCGCCTCATATGGCACTTAACACCGGGAGCATTATCGCGTGGCTATTTTGTATTTCATCGTTGGGCTGTTTGGCCTTTGTTTTGGAAGCTTTCTGAATGTCTGCATTTCGCGCCTGCCTCGAAAGGAATCGATTGTCCTCCCCCGCTCGCATTGCCCGCGCTGCAATCACGCCATTCGCTGGTACGATAACATCCCTCTGATCAGTTATTTGGTGTTGCGCGCGCGTTGTCGCGATTGCCACGCGCTGATTTCACCGCTTTATCCGGCGGTTGAGGCCTTGACGGCAATGCTCTTGATTTTGACCTTCCACGTTTACGGGCTGGGACCGGAATTCATCAAATACGCTCTGTTCGGCATGCTGCTGATCGTCCTCATCTTTACCGACCTCCTTGACCGGCGCATTCCCCACGCCGTAACGATTTTCGGAATCTCGGTGGGACTCGTATTCAGTTTCTTTATTCCCGTCGATAACGGGCCGCTCGGTTGGATTTTCCGGCATTGGAACGTCGAACTGGAAGGCAGCCTCGCCTCCGTTGTCGGCGCCGTCGCCGGAGCTTTGGTGGGAGGCGGGCTCTTCTACGTTGTAGGCGAGGCTTTTTACCATTTGGGCGGCAAGCAGAAAGAATACCTGGGGTTCGGTGACGTCATGCTGATGTTGATGGTGGGGACATTTCTCGGCGTGCCGTTAACTTTGATGACGATTCTTCTGGGCTCGCTCGGGGGATCGGTTCTCGCCCTCGGCATGATTGCCGTAAGTTCCCGCTTCCGCGGCTACGCCTGGCCGTATGGCACGTTTCTGGGGATTGCCGCAATCTACACCGCCTTGTATGGAGGCGGGCTTCTCGACGGGTATTTGCGGTGGTCAGGAATGGCAGGTTAAAAATGAATCCACTCCTCAACTCGCAGCATCTGATTTTGCTTTTCGGCGGCGCCGTCTTGGTGATCATCGTCCTGATTATGAGCGTTTACCTCCTGCAAAAGACCCTTGGCCGCGCCTTGAAACCCGGGGAGTCCAAGCCCGCTAGAGTCCGCGTGGAAGACGAGGCTGCCTTCACTCTCGCGACCGTGCAGGGTGTCATCACCCAGTTAAAGACCGACCAGAAGGCGACGCAGGAAAGACTTGTTGCGGCGGAGCGCCGCGGCGAACAGTACGCCCACAAATTCGAACTCCTCGCCCGCGAAATCGACTATGGATTGTTGATTTTTGATGCCGGAGGTTATGTCACTTTCTCCAATCCTCTGGTACGCAGGCTCTTGGCCGTGGACACCTGGTCGCGGCGCCGTTATGGCGAGATATTTCAGGATATTCCGGAATTGTCGCAGCTCATCGGCGAGTGCTTCGAAGCGGGAGCGGAAACCCGGAAGAAACCTGTCCAATTCCAAGGCTCGGAAGGAAGCGAGCGCCACGTTGAGGTTACCGTTCTGCCGACTCGCGACCGCGCCGGGGCGATGGAAGTTGTTGCATGCATATTTCGAGAATTGGTGCCTCCGACGCCGGGCGCTTAGCAAGTAGCGCGGTCCTGCGCTTTGGGTCCAGGGATTCAGGAGGGCCTTCAAAATCGGACGAAAGTGCGCAGTGTTGCGGGTTACAAGGGTCAATTGGTGAACTTGGGCAGTGGCCGCGAGGAAGGCATCCACGGCTTCGACTGGCCGCCCCGCCTCCTCGCTGCTTGCCACCAGCTTGCCGCATGCGTCGGCGATAGCCGCATCAATGCTCAGAACCCTTCCTTCGAATCGCATCGGCAGCTCGTTCTCCAGCCATGCGCTCAATCTTCAATCCGGACCGCCGCAGGGGCGACGACGCAAAGAACTCAGCCAGGTTCCCCTTGCGCCGGGTCTTGCGCTCCCATTCGTCAGCGGCAACTACCACCGCGGCCTTGCGTCCGTTCCGCGTAATGGTTTGCGGCCCCAGGGATCGCGCCTTGTCAATGACTTCGCTGAATTTCGCCTTGGCTTGGGCGACTGTCCACGCACCCACTCCCACGGTGTAACCTCCTTGCGGTAGCAGTCAATATAGTCGTGATAGTCACTTTGAACCCGCGAAAGCAAGCGTGAGTGAAACACGCACCGGTTCGTCGATTCCACGGTCCGTTCAAAGTTCCCTGCGAGCGAGCTGCAGACGTAGGGAACACATCTGCGCTTATGCTTGCTGCCCAGCCGTGTAGCGCATTCTTTTCGTCCGGGCGGCCATCCGTGCTCGGCGGTACCAGCTTGCTCTCCGAATTGCCCGCGAAGCCGCGGGCACCATGATTGGCCAGTTATGGCCGGTACTCGGCAAAGTGCCCGGCATGGGGAACCCTCGACGATTACTAAACCCTTGGCGACTAGAACGAACCCGCTGGCGCGGGGGACGCTTCGCGTGTTCGGCACGGCATGGATTTTCTTCCACTCTCCACCGCATTTGGGGCATAATAGCGCCTCGTAATGGCGCCCTCGGCCTTGAAGAGCGAATAAATGGCGAAACTGCCATTCAAATTCCATATGTAATGTTACGTAGGGCGCGTCCCCCGCGAGCACCAGCGGCTTCCTTCTAGTCTCCTTATCGAAAATGCCCCGGCCCGTCGCCATCCTGCCAGCCCCAAAAGTCACGCGCTTGGGCCGAGGCATTTCCGATCAAGGCTAGCGACAAGGCAGGATCTATTTCCTCGAACGCCGTTTGAACTAACGTTTCAGGACAACGACCCGCACCGCGGACCACTCAAGGCTCACTTTCCGAGCAGACGACCATAGGGGAGCTGCCCTTAGAGCGGAACCGGCTGGGCAAATTCGGGAGGCCAAGTTTCCGAGCTCTGATGATAGGGAAGATGTTATTCCTCCGGAAGTTTGTCTTCGAGTTCACTGGCCAGCTTGGAGACATCCGTTGTTTTACTAAATGACTGAACCTCTTGCTTGGAGGAGTCCACGTTCACGCCCATGTGTTGGCAGAGTTTTTGCAACATTTGAAGGAGTGTTGTCAGTTCCTGTTCAGAAAGCATGCCGACTTGAAGATCCAGATGCGCGCGGCGCTCGGACTGACGAGCCATTCGACTTTGACTGATGAGCACGAAGATGGTCAAAAACACGCTTTCGGAGGAGACGACGAGGGCCAGGACGCCGAAAGGAAATGGATCAAATGCTCTGACTCCTGGGATCATGTGGAGATTTACCAGGCTCCAGCCGAAGATGAGAAGCAATTGAGCCAGCAGGAATCCCACATTGCCGACAAGCTTTGCAATCGCGTCGCTAACTCGCTCCGTGGCAGTACGGCGATGAAGGGCCTCATGCTCCAGCTTGGCGATGGCATCAATGTTGTACTGCGTAGGATTCGCAGCAACTCTGCGTGGCACTGGGTTTTCCATGGGCTATTTCGCCGAAACCGTCCTTGAAGATCTTGGAGCATCAGCAGAACTGCATATGTCTCTATTTTCCCGAGGAATGTGGCAGGTGTCTTGCAATCGCGTCAATCCTGGGAAGGCCGTCAATCGACCCCGGTCAGACCTCTTCTTCCATCGGGCGGAGACGCGGATATACGACCGTTGGCTGACCAGAGGGGAGCCAGGCAGCAAGCAGTTTCGACCGAAGGGTAGCCAACCTGACTCCGCGATGGAAGCGGCCCGCTAAACGCCTAGAACCTTTTCAACCTGGCCGACCTTCTTCTGGACCTTGCCTGCCGCCTTCTCGTTGGCGCCTTCGTTTTCCAGATTGGGATTATGGGTGACCTCTCCCGCCTTTTCCTTTATCTTGCCCTTCACTTCGTGAAACGTGCCCTCCGTTTGGTCCTGAGTACTTGGTTTCATGGTATCTTCCTCCTTTAGATTTTCAAATCCTCTGTCCTGTGCCGCGAGCACTCTGGCCAGCGGTCAAATTCTTGTTTGGGCCGCTGGCGAAGCACCACCGGATGCTATCCTCGCCAGCGAGAATATCCCCAGCCTCCACCACCCAGCAAAAACAACACCAACAAAACAATCAATACAGTTTCCATGTCTTACCTCCGTTGTAAGAAGATGCTGCTGAACCCATCCAAACCGCAGCCCTTTTGTTTCCCACTCGCAACATCATGATGAACCCGAAGAAGGCGGCTGTCTGCCCAATTGTGACCACGTATGAGTGCACTTGTGCACACGCCGGAATGGCTAAGGGCGCGGGAGCGACGCTGCGCTCACGCTGATTCATTTTGACCAGAGCAATGAGCAAAGCACTACAGACAATCGAAAGAAGGAGGGGCAAGATACAAGTTCACGGGGTTGGACTTTTGGACAAAGAGAGGTGGCGTAGTGGCGGAACTGAAGATAAGAGACGGCGATTTTACGGCGGCTAACGTGGCAAGCTACGGCGTTGTGCAAAAGCAGGCCGACGAACCCAAGCGGGTGGGTGGCCAAGAACCTGAAACTCTGGATAAGCCGGCTGCAGTGCCAGGGCCAATGCCCCTATTTTCTGTATCGGAGATGGCAGATTTCCGATCGCAGTGGACCAACGTGCAAACGGGGTTCGTGGATGAGCCGCGCCGGACAGTCGCAGATGCAGACAAGCTGGTAGCTTCGGTGATGCAGCGACTCGCGGAAGGGTTCGCCAACGAGCGAGCGGGCTTGGAAAAGCAGTGGGGCCGCGGCGACAACGTATCCACTGAAGAGCTGCGGGTTGCCCTGCAGCGCTATCGTTCCTTTTTTGACAGACTGCTGAGTTTCTAACCGCGTTTGCGCCCTCGGGTGCCAGAAGGAGAGGAACTCAATGTTTCTCATTCTCTTTTTTGTTCTATTGGTGGCTTGGTTTTTGGGCTTTCTCGCATTCAACGTTGCGGGCGCACTGATCCACCTGCTCCTTATTTTGGCCGTCATAAGCCTGATCCTCCATTTCGGGCCAAATCGAATCGTCGCGTAAGACACAACTATGCGTTCCCGCCCCGAGGCAATCCCTGACTGACAGGAACCGGCCGGGGTTGAGAAGGAACTTGTTCACCTCCGGCTTTTTCCGCATAGCTCGCCGTCGGGGGTAAGACTGGAGGTCCAATCGTATGTCTCAGCAAAGGAGAAATATGAAAACGTACAAAGTCTACTTATGCTTACTCGTGCTGCTCGTAGTCGGGACCCTCGTCGGATGCTCAATGTCCCCGAAGTCACCCGATGTTTCTGACAACATCCGCAAATCGCTCGACCAGGCCGGCCTCAAAGATGTCACCGTAAGTCAGGATCGCGATAAGGGCGTCGTGACCCTTGGTGGACACGTCGCAGCCGAGGCCGACAAGGTACAAGCCGAGTCTCTCGCCAAGTCAATCGCACCTGGGCAGGTTGTCGCGAATCAGATTGCCGTGACTCCTCCCGGCGTCGAAAGCGAGGCGAAGACGGTGAACTCTGATCTCGATGCGGGCATCGAGAAAAACTTAGACGCCGCGCTCATCACCAATAGGCTTCACAAGGATGTGAAATTCGATGTCAAAAATGGTGTCGTCACCCTAACCGGTGAGGTCAACTCAGAGACCCAGCGCGCGCATGCCGAAAAGGTCGCTTCTTCAGTTCTAAATGTGAAACAGGTGGTGAACGAGTTGGAGATAAAGGGCCGAAAGGCCACGTCGTCGAAGTGAGAGCCACTTGCTCCAAGGGATGGCAAACACGCAACTAAATTCAAAACGGAGGTGCAATATGTCTCTAAACAAGAAAGCGATTTGGGCCAGGGTTTTATTCATCCTTCTGATGACTGGGATGTTAGGACTGAGCCTGCCCCCCCGGGCTTCCGCAGCCGATCGCGACAACATCAAGAAGGTGCAGCAGACTCTGCGCGACAAGGGCTTCGATCCCGGGCCGATCGATGGCGTCATGGGTTCCCAAACCCGAAACGCGCTCAGCCAATATCAGAAATCGGAGAACCTGCCGGTCACCGGACACGTCGATGCCGAGACAGCAGGCAAATTGGGAGTGGGGCCGGAGTCGGTCGGAGGCGATTTCAAAGCCGCCGGCAAAGATGTGGGAAGGGGTGGCGAAGGTGTCGGCCACGAAATGAAGCAAGGTAAACCCATCGCGGCAGGCAAGGATATGGGTCAGGGTGTGGGCAAGGGGGGCAAGAAAGTCGGCGAGGGAGTCAAGAAAGCTGTCTCTCCCCACAGCGACAGCAATGACCCTGAAAAGAAGCAGTAGGTGGAGAAACCGAATCGGCCGCATCGACGTCAGCGCGCCCACGATCGCGAAAGGGAGAGTCTCAATGCCATCCATTACGGTCGGCAAGGAAAACTCAGGCAACATCGATCTTTACTATGAGGACCACGGCTCGGGTAAGCCGGTTGTCCTTATTCACGGCTATCCGCTGAGCGGTGCTTCCTGGGAGAAGCAGGTCACGGTGCTTTTGGCTGCGGGTCACCGTGTCATCACCTATGACCGCAGAGGATTCGGCAAGTCCAGCCAGCCAATAACCGATTACAACTACGACACCTTCGCCGAGGACCTGCACCAAGTCGTGACGCAGCTCGAATTGCGTAATTTCTCGCTGGTCGGTTTCTCCATGGGTGGCGGCGAAGTGGCGCGCTACTTGGGGAAGTACGGATCGAAGGGCGTGAGCAAGGCGGTATTCATCTCGTCGGTCCCGCCATTCCTCCTGAAAACGCCGGACAACCCGGAGGGCGTGGACGGCAGTGTTTTCGAGGGGATACAGAAAGCCGTCGCCGCAGACCGTTACGCGTTCTTCACCGAGTTTTTCAAGAATTTCTACAATACCGATCTCCTGCTGGGCAAGCGTGTCAGTGAACAGGCCATCCAGGCTAGCTGGAACGTCGCAGCCGGCGCCTCGGCCACGGCCAGCCTCGCTTGCGTCCCAACATGGTATGAGGACTTCCGCAAGGATCTAACCCGCGTCGACGTGCCCACGCTGGTCATACACGGCGATGCGGACCGGATTCTTCCCATCACTGCTTCGGGACTCCGAACCGCCAAGTTGATCAAGGGAGCCCGCCTGTCGGTGATCAAGGATGGGCCCCACTGCGTAACTTGGACGCACGCAGAGCAGGTTAACCGTGAACTGGTGGAATTTCTTAGGAACGACAAGTGAAGCTTTCAAGCAGCCTAAGGCTCTTGCCACCACGGCTGCAGACCGTCAGCCACTCGGAGACCCAGAATTGAAATCGCGATTCAAGGCTCGATATCGAAGGGCTAAGGTATTGCGGGGGTCCATGAGCGGTTTTTCTCGCTGGATCTGCCGAAAGGGAGACTGGAATGATACGCCTCATGACAGTATTCCTGCTTCTGTCGCTGTTATCAGGCACAAGTCAGGCCCGGGCGGACCGTGCGGCTACGACCGCCCTCGCGAGCGCATCTTCTGCCGCGTCCATTAATCGCGCCACCACCACTCGCGTCGGACCGGGATCGAGCGGGCCCGCGGTGCTCAGGGTGGAAATCCTGCTTGACCGCGCCCATTTCTCGTGCGGGGAGATTGACGGCCGCTATGGCCAAAATCTCAAGAATGCCGTCGAGGCTTATCAGTCGGCAAACCAGTTGACGGTGGACGGCGTCGTGGGCCCGTCCATGTGGCACATCCTCAATCAGGATTCGGCCGAGGCGGTGATCGAACATACGATTTCTGCCAAGGAAATCGCTGGCCCCTTCGTCAAAACTATCCCTACTGACATGGTGGCCAGGTCCAAGCTGAAGGGTATGTACTACGCGTCGCCGTTACAGGCGTTCACGGGGAAGTACCACGCGAGCGAAGCGCTCCTGCGACGTCTCAATCCCGGGCAGTCGTTTGACAGCGCCGGCCAGGTGATACTCGTTCCGAACGTAGAAACCCCGTCTCCGGGGAGGGCGGCATCCGTGGTCGTGACGGGTCTCGCTACCAAAGACCCCATTCGCGCCGCATCGGTCGAAGCGCTTAATTCCGCCGGCAAGGTTCTCTTCTACGCGCCTGCCAATATTGGCGGCGCCCATGATCCCTTGCCGGTCGGCGAGTGGAAGGTCACGGATATCGTGCACAACCCCTGGTACAATTACAACCCTGATCTGTTCTGGGACCCCGCACATCCGAATACGACGGCGAAGATTCCTCCCGGGCCCAACGGTCCGGTGGGACTGGTGTGGATCGGGATCAGCAAGCCGCATTACGGGCTGCATGGCGCCTCGGATCCCGGGTTGATCGGGCGCACGCATTCCGACGGCTGCATTCGCATGACGAATTGGGACGCGCTCGAACTGGCTAAATTGGTTGAGGTGAACACGCCCGTGATCATGAAGGAAGGCCCGGGAAGTCCAGGGGCGCGCGAGGCGAGAAACCGCGCGAAAACGGGTGGTGTAGAGTCTACTGAGGATTTACGAGCGGATCGAAGCGCGGCGAAACGGTCCGGCACCCCGCAGTAGGAGCATCCGAATGAGACGCGCCTCCCTTCGGCCATTCAGGATAGGAATCGCCGCGGGATTCGCTCTAGTCGGCTTCGTCCTGGCGACTGCGGTGGATTCCCGGGTTGCAGACGATTATGCGGTGCTCGCGTCCCAAAACCTGGGCCTGCCGCTTGCGAATCTTAAGCGCGCTGATATGCCCCGTGACACTTTCGGCGAGGCCCGTGCCAACGGTAAGCCGCATGAGGCGACCGACATCATGGCGCTGCGCGGTACGCCGGTTCTGGCAATCGGCGACGGCACTGTCACCAAACTGTTCTACAGCCGTTCTGGCGGCCACACGGTCTACGAGTTCGATCCGTCGCAAACCTATTGCTATTACTACGCCCACCTGGATCGCTACGCATCAGGAACCCATGAAGGAATGTCCGTTCATAAAGGCGACGTTCTCGGCTATGTGGGTTCTACCGGCGACGCCTCTCCGGATGCGCCTCACCTGCATCTGGCTATCTTTCGCCTTAGTCCTGAGAGGCATTGGTGGATAGGAAAGGCGATCAATCCCTATCCCTTGCTGATCAAAATCCTGGATGAGCAGAGGTGAACCGTCGGCACACCCGCGAAACCAAGTCTTCATCGTTTGGCTTCAAACACCAGGAATGGAGTTCCCAGACTCAAGAAGAGCGACCGAGTGTTTTGGGTGGTGTTTTCCCGAACCCGGCCCCTTGGGTGCTTGCGAATACGGCCTGCCACGGGAAATGTAGGAAAGATCCCCTGTGACGCCGAAGCGTTTACAAATCCACTTGGACGTATAGTCGAACCCGCGGATGTGGCCAGCGTTCGCAGATTTGAGGAGTTAATGCCGGCAAGCCGAACAAAAATGTCGAAGGTCGGGGCCGAAGGCGTCAGTTTACGCGTTCTTTCGTTCCTCCATATAAGCGCGGAGCAGAGCGTTGATGCGGGTTTGATAGCCTGACCCCTGGCTTCTATACCATTCCACGACATCGCTATCGATTCGTAGCGTGAGCAGCTTTTTCCGTGCCACAGGCTTCAGACCCTGCCGCACGATGGCGCGCGCAAACATCTCCGGCGTCAATTCCGGAGCATCAGAGAAATCGACTTTGTCGTCTCGCAGCGCGTCGACTCTCTTCCCATCAGTCCGCGATTTCCTTGAAGTAATTGGCTTCTTCATCCCATTCATATCGCCTAGAAGCAGTGTAGATACATTATGTAACTACGTTAAGCGGATTGTTCTGACGTCGCCCGCAAATCGCCGCCACCTGGCGGGTGAGTCGGGAAACCGTAGATGTAGTCTGCGCCATAATCTTTGGGCGTCTAGTCCGGGGCGGCCCATTCGAGATGTACAAACTCCAGGGGGGGACTTACGTCCCGCCGCGCCCATGATGTCGATCAGGATTAACCATAAACTCGGAATTGGCGCTAACCGAGGGGGCTGAGCACCGTCTAATTCGACATGTGGTAGAACCACAGGAGGAAGAATGGTCCAAAGGATGCTCGAGCAAACCGCCCACTGGCACCGCCCCGCCGGCGTAATGGGGCGAGGAGTCGCCATGCAGGACGATGGGGGCCGGCAATGAGCGCGCAACTCCAGCGGACTCTCAATCGGCTCCGCGCCTTCCTTCACAAGGAGCCTCTTGACCACGAACTCGACGCGGAAATGGCGGCGCATCTGGAACTCGCCATCGAGGAGAACCTGCGGCGCGGTCTCTCTCCTGAGGAAGCGCGGCGGCAAGCCCTCGTGAGCTTCGGCGGGGTTGAGCAAGCGAAGGAACGGCATCGCGAGTCGCGCGGACTGCCGGCCTTGGACGCCCTCACGCAGGACCTGCGCTATGCAATTCGCACGCTGCGCCGGGATCGCGCGTTTACGCTGATTGCCATCCTGATTCTTGGGCTCGGTATCGGAGCGAATGTCGCCGTGTTCAGCGTGGTGAATACCATCCTGCTCCGGCCGCTGCCCTTCCGCGATCCGCACCAGCTCACCTGGCTCGTGACCAATGGGGGAAAGGGCGGCCTTTCCGAACAGACCTATACGGTGGCGGCATACGAGGAGTTCCAGCGTCACAATCGCTCCTTTCAGGACGTGACCAACTACCAGACGTTCTATAACTCCATCCAATACAAGTTGACGGGGACCGGCCAGCCCAAGCAACTCGTTGGCATCGAGGTGGCCTGCAACTTCTTTCCCGCGCTGGGCGTCCAGCCTTCTCTCGGGCGGCTTTTCCTGCCGGAAGAGTGCCAGAAAGGCGGCAGGCCCGCGGCGCTGCTGAGCCAGGGCTTCTGGCGGCGGCAGTTTGGCGCCAACCCGGCGATCGTGGGCCAGGCGATCACGGTCAATGGAGAGGCTGTAAGCGTGGTCGGCGTGCTTCCCGCCAGTTTCGACTTCGGTTCTGTTTTCTCGCCGGGCATGAACGTGGACATCTTTGTCCCGGCCATCATGGATTTCTGGCGCACCTGGGGCAACACTCTGGCGATCGTTGGCCGCCTCAAGCCCGGAGTGTCGGTAGCTCAAGCGCAAGCAGAATCCAACATCCTTTTTCCCCAACTGAAGGCCGCACACCCGGATTGGTGGGAGGATTACAAGTCCACCATCACGGTCCTGAGTGAGCATGTCAGCGGCAAGTTGCGCCGGTCGCTGATCGTGCTTTGGCTCGCCGTCGGTCTCATTCTGTTGATCGTCTGCGTTAATTTGTCGAATCTCCTGCTCGCTCGCGCCGCAACGCGCAGCAAGGAATTCGCCCTGCGCAGCGCCCTGGGAGCGGGCCGAGGCCGGTTGGTTCGCCAACTTCTCACCGAAAGCCTGGCGCTGGCGAGTGCGGGCGCGGCGCTCGGCCTGACCTTGGCTTTCGCGGTTACAACTTATCTCGCGCATCAGGGATCGATCGCCCTTCCGCTGCTCAGCAGTGTCACGGTGGACGGTACGGCGCTCGCCTGGACGCTGCTCATCGCCGTGGGGGCTGCCGTTCTCTTCGGACTGGTTCCTGCTTTCAAAACGGCGGGGGGCAACTTGCAGGAAGCGCTGAAAGACGCGGGGGCCGGCATGAGCCAGGGCAGAAAGCATGAGAGCCTGCGCGCCGCCTTGGTCGTCTCGGAAGTCGCGCTGGCCTGCGTGCTGCTGATCGGCGCCGGCTTGCTTCTGCGCAGCTTTCTGCGCGTGCTCGACGTTGACTTGGGGTTCCAGCCCAGCCGCGCCGCCGCCATCAAACTGGATTACGACGACGGCGATAATCCGGCGCGGCGTGGAGCGATCCTCCAGGACATCCTTCGGCGCGTGGGCGAGATCCCCGGCATCGAATCCGCCGGCGTTGCCGACATGCTTCCCCTGGACCGCAACCGCAGTTGGGGCTTCGTCGCCAAGGAAAACGTCGGTGACAAGAAACGCCACGGCGCTTTCGTCTACGTCGTAACGCCGGGGTACCTCGATGCCATGGGGATGCGCTTGCGCGAGGGCCGCGACTTCAATTGGCACGACCAGCCCGCGACTGAGCCCGTGATCATCATCAATCAGGCCGCGGCGCGCCGGGAGTGGCCGGGCCAGGATCCCATTGGACGGGTCGCTTTGGGAATGGGCCGTGACGAGACCCATGTGGTGGGAGTGATTTCCGACGTTCGCGAGAGCACCTTGGAGGATGTGTCCGGCGCGCAGGTCTATATCCCCATGACTCAGGCCGGACCGGAAGGAGCGGAACTCGTAGTGCGCACCAAGCTTCCGCCCGATGCACTGGCTTCGAGTGTGATGCGAACGCTGCGGGCGATCAATCCCGGGCAGCCGGCCAACGAATTCCGGCCCATCCAGCAGATCGTGGACCATGCCGTCTCGCCGCGCCGCTTTTTTGTGCTGCTGGTGGCGAGCTTCGCCGCGCTGGGATTGATTCTGGCGACCCTCGGTATCTATGGCGTGATCTCGTACTCGGTGACGCGGCAAACACAGGAAATCGGCATCCGCATGGCCCTCGGCGCGACGGCAGGAAACGTGCAACTGGGAGTCATTCAACAAACCCTACGATTGGCGCTTACCGGGATTGCCCTGGGAACAGTGGCGTCATTCGCCGTCGCTAAGGGTATCGCTTCGCTGCTCTTCGGGACCCAACCGACTGATCCCGCCACGTTTGCAGCCATGGTTCTGCTTCTGACCGGCGTGGCGCTGGCTGCCGGATACATACCGGCGCGCCGGGCATCGCGCATCGATCCCATGGCGGCTCTCCGCAACAATTGACGAAATTCTCACGGCGCCGGCGCTGAGGGGCGGTGCTGCCCGTCGCGCTTTCTGCCATATGGATCGCCGCTACGCGCACGCCGCTACCAGTTGAGCTTCCAATTTGAGGTGGAATGCTGCCGCAGGTCGGAGGGTTAAACTGCATTCTCATCCCACGACGGGAGACCGCCAAAAGGGTCCTCGATGATCCTCGATGAAGGCTAGGGCCCCGTGTTGTGGGACAAAATCGCCCTTTTGTTCCCGCAGGCAGCCCGCTTGAAGGCGTCAATTTAAGATCGACAGAAAGACCGGTGCGGCGACGTATTCGGACATTTTGGATATTTTCTGGGTTCTTGCGTCGGAAGGGGGAATCAGCCAGTGTCACCCATTATCGGTTATCTGCCCTTTATCCACAATCCACCCAACGGATGCCACCGTGCGGCTAGCCAACTTTGAGTGAAAGTAGGAAAGGATTTTTTTCGCAGGCTCTTCTGACCCGCTAGAGTCGGCACTATGAGTGAGCGCTCACCCTATCCGGATCAGGCTCTGACCAACTGGTCCTCTTCCGGTGATTGTGCCACCGGTCGCGGGGGCGGAGTGTAGCCCTCCGGTAAATCTCCATTGTCAGGGCGCAGATACTGCCAGTAACGCGGTTTGAGGGAGGCGATCAGCTCGCGACGCGTTTTGGTTTTGAGCGGCCGGCCCGGATGGATTTTTCCCATCAACGCCAGGATCTTCTCTGAAAGCATTCCGGAAAACATGACGAGCGGCCATTTGAAGTTCGGGCCATTCGTGCGCCGCAGTTTCAGCAGCCACACAATGAGCGAGCCGAATTTCCAGATCAAGGGCGCCCACCAAGTGTTGGAGGTCGGACCCAGGTCCATCTTCCAGCACTTCATGATGATCTGCCACTGCAAGGGTGTAAGCTGCCGCGTCTCGGAAACGCCGTGCTGCTTTTCCATGCGCGTGTCGTGAAGCGGGGTGAAGATGGAAGGGACCAGGATGGCGAAAAGGCCGCGGCGCTCGATTTCATAAAGCAAGTCGAGCGTGGCCCGCGAATCGTCATCAGTCTCGCCGGGATTGCCCACCATCAGCGTCATCACGGGGAACCAGTTGTTTTCGTTGGCCACGCGCAGGCCTTCCAGAATCACACTGGGCCAGTCTTCAATGGAGAATGGCACGCCCTTGCTGGGCATGATCTGCTTGGCCATGCGCACTGATCCGGTTTCAAATCCGATCAGCGGCGAGAGCGCGCGTTTCTCCGGATGCGTGCTCAGGCGAATGCGCACGGGACTCTTGTCGAGAAGCTTCGCGGAGAGTTGCTTGATCAGCAGCGGGTCAACTACAAAGGGCGCCATGGTGCTGTGGCTCAGCAAATGGCTCTTCACGCCCGACGTATCGACAATGTCAGTGTAGAGAGATACCAGCGCCTCGCGGTTGGGAAAGAAAAAGGGCGTTCCAGTGCGCACCTGGCCCCAGATGAACATGTCTTCAGTGGCCAGGGAAATCTGATTGTTGCCCTCGCGCACGTTGGCGCGCACCGCCGCCATGATTTTGTCTTTGGGCACATCGATTTGGGGATTTAGATCTGGCACGCAGAACTGGCATCGCCGCCCGCAGCCGGTGGTCATTTCGACGACGCCGAAAGTGGTGCGCTTTTCCGGGACCAGGATGGCCTCGCGGTCCATGGGATGAGCGACACTGACCTCGCGCGGCAGGGTTTCACCCCGGATGGCTTTGTGAAACAAGCTGACGGCGTCCACCGATTCACTGCGTCCTTCCACCACGCAATCCACGCTCAAGGTCTCGAAGCTGTTGGTTTGGGTAATCTGCCAACCGCCTGATCCGCCCACGATGACTTTGAAATTTTGGCGGAAGGGATTGGCCTTGATCTTCGCGAACATCATCTTGGCATAGTGGGAATTGATGGGCTCTTTCGAGGACCCGAACATTGATGTGTAAACGCCCGCGGCAAACGTCACGCCCAACGGGTTGTGGGTTGAGACGCCGACGACGCGGGTTCGGGGCCCGAGAAATTTGTCGAGATCGTCGGGATAACAAACAACGATGTCCTCGGGGCGAAATTCCCTCAGTAGGGATTTTTCCACCAAGCGCACGCCCGCGGGCATGTAACGCGCCGTCCCATCGGGATTGTGTTCCACCTTACGCCACGTGGGATACTTGTCGTTAATGACAAATTCCATCCAGATGGGCAAAGAAGCCAGCGCCATCTGAATGAAATAGCCGGCGTGATCGATGGTCTCCGTCAGCGGAGCCGTCAGGACGATGAGCTTGCCGCCGTCCGCAGGCAGTGCGTAAGGCGGAGCAGTTGCACCGCCACGATGCATACCATTGCCATTCGTATGGCTGTTCCCACCGAACAGACCTTTAAGCATGCCACTTCCTCGAGCGAAGATTCGCTGAATGTAAGCTTGGCTTGTCCAGGCGCCCTGAACTCAGATCTAACGCGCTCACAAATTCTACCCGAAATGAGTTGCTGAATCCATAACTATTGAGTGGTGGTCAGGATTTCGTCAATGCAGCCGATGAAATTCCTTCCGAGGGTGGGCGTGCAACTTGGCTATGGGGCCGCTGGGAGCGGTTGGAGGACATGGAAAACTCATTTTTCTCACCATGTGAAAAATTCTCTTGCCTTTTGGCTTTTCTCTATGGCAAGATTGCCTTGCGTAGGAAAACGCCCGATATGGTCTATACAAACTCCAATTCGCAGCGCGGTCGGCTCCGGCCAAGCGGCGGCAAAGACTGCACCCGGGCGTTACTCGAGCCCCTTCGGTAAGGTTCGACGGTCCTGACCTGCGCTCTTCCTAAAAATAATGACTGGGTGGCGTCGATGGCGGCTACATCGACTTGACAACCCGACTTCCGCTGTCACTTGTTCCCCCAGTCAGGTTCGGCCAGTGGCGAAGGTTACGGTTACTTCGTGGCAGACCTTGTAAAAGATGGGGTTCGAAACCCCGGTCCGTAGCCACTAGTTCCCTGGCCCACAATTCGCCGGTGGCGTCTGCAAGGGTTACTTCGCCACCTTTAACGAAGCAGGGGAGGCGTCCTCTGCCAGGGCTTGAGCTGACCGGGACGGGAGCGTCGCTCCGATTCACCAGGTTCCGGTGGGTGATGCCTTGAGTTGACCCCTTGCCAAAAGTTCCCCGGCGAAGGTTTCATACGCAAGGGCCGGCCATTGCCCAGTCCTTGCCACCCATCAAAGCGGAGGATGGGAAGTTAGAAGAGAAGATCTACAAAAGTTCGGACGGTGGTGAAGACATGGGTTACTTCGCCTTGGGAGCGGGTGATGCAGGTTCGAATCCTGCCGCGGGTTTAATTGCCTGTGTAGCTTAACGGTAGAGCGCCTGTACCCTGTCGATCGTTCCCCGTCCGGAAAGAACGCGACATGGGACTCGGGGTTAGGGATTCGGGTTTCGGGGTTAGGGACTCGGGGCTCCAACGTTAGAATTTAGATCAGCGATTCTGACCTAAATGCTGGTCATTCTCCCTAACCCCGAATCCCGGACCCCGAATCCCGTATCCCGTGTCCCGTGTCCCGTATCCCGTGTCCCGTAACGAAAGGAGGTATCAAATCATGGCTCGATTGAATTTGCGGAATTGGCGGTCGTGGCTTGCTCACCGGACGCACGAAGGTGGTCCGGCCAAGGCCATTACGCCGGAGCTCGAGCTTCGGCGCTCGGTGATGGCCTGCCTGCTTTGGGAGGACCAGTTCTACGAGGATGGGGTGGAAATCGCCGGCCGCATCGCGGAGTTGGTTCCCCGTGTGGAATCCGGCCGGGTGGCGGACATTGCCATCGAAGCGCGCGAGAAGATGCATTTGCGGCACGCGCCGCTGTTGCTGGTGAGGGAGATGGCCCGCCACTCGACGCACCGCGGGCTGGTGGGAGAGACTCTGGCGCGGGTCGTTCAGCGCGCCGACGAGCTCACCGAGTTCCTGGCCATCTACTGGAAGGACGGCCGTGTGCCGCTTTCCGGGCAGGTGAAGAAGGGGCTGGCTGCGGCTTTCGGCAAGTTCGATGCCTACCAGCTTGCCAAGTATGACCGCCCGGGAGCGGTGCGCCTGCGCGACGTGCTCTTCCTCTCGCACGCCAAGCCTCGCGATGAGGCTCAGGCGGAGGTGTGGAAGGGTTTGGTGGAAGGCAAGCTCGCCTCGCCCGACACCTGGGAGGTAGCGCTTTCCGCCGGCGCCGACAAGCGCGCGGCGTGGGAGCGGCTGATCCAGGAGCGCAAGCTCGGCGCGCTGGCCCTGCTGCGGAACCTCCGCAACATGCAGGCAGCCGGGGTGGAGGAGGAACTGGTGTTGGGCGCGATCCGTTCCATGCGCACGGACCGGGTTCTGCCCTTCCGCTTCATCGCCGCCGCGCGTCACGCCCCGCAGTGGGAAGAGGCGCTGGAAGAGGCCATGCTCAAGAGCCTCGCCGAGCGCCCCAAGCTGCCGGGGAAGACCGTGCTGCTGGTGGACGTATCCGGCAGCATGACGGCGGCCCTCTCTCGCCGGTCGGAAATGTTGCGTACCGACGCCTCATACGGCCTGGCGATTCTGCTGCGCGAACTCGCCGAGCGGGCAAGCATCTACAGCTTCTCGAACAAGCTGGTGGAGGTTCCCGCGCGGCACGGCTTCGCCTTGCGCGACGCCATTGACCAGAGCCAGAACCACGGGGGCACTCTGCTCGGAGGAGCTCTCGCGGGGATGCAGGAAAGGTTCGACCGCCTCATCGTCATTACCGACGAGCAGGCACACGATAAAGTTCTTGCTCCCCGTGGCCGCGGCTACGTCATCAATATAGTGAGCTTTAAGAATGGCGTGGGGTATGGCGACTGGGTGCACATCGACGGCTGGAGCGAAGCCGTGGTCGAATACATCCGCTCGCTGGAAGAGCTCCGCGTCGATTAGAACCGGCCGGCCGGGAAGAACATTTTCCCGACCGGCCGTTCTTTTGTGCCCGGGCAATCCGCTTTGGCTCCGACTTTCGGGCCGGCGAGTGCTGACCGAGTTCGTAGCGCAGACCCCCGTTTTTGGGGTCCGCGTCTTTTCCTCGGCTCCTGCTCCCAACATCACGACAGGCGCACGTCTTCCGCATTTACGCAATGGGCGAGATAAGAGACGCGGACCCCAAAAACGGGGGACGCGCTACGCTCGCTATCTCCTCCGCTAAATGACTTATTTTTCAGCTACTTACTCGGATACGGCAAAGATGGTAGCCATAAGGCCATTATTTTCTGTAAGTTATCCGGGTAGCGGGGATGGAACGGAAAAACGGGGAGTATTTCGGGTCAAAAAGTGATCTAACTGGTTTGATTTCTATCATTAATAGGTCATTTTTGCTAACTCGTTTGTTTTCATCGACTCATTCGGATACTACATTTTGTCCGTTATTTCTTCGTTTGTTTTCAGCAACTTATTCGGACCACCCTCAGTTTTTAACATCTTTTTTATTTTGGTGAGTGGCCTGATTGGCATCGATAATATGTCGCCTTGCGCGGCCTTCGGAGGGTCAATTCGTCGCTTCCTCTCGCGACTTCCCGTCCACCGGAGCGACTTTCCCACCACCGCCGCAGGTGCGCGATTTCACTCGACACACCCATAGGCTAGCAATTTTGTCTCCAAACCTGGCCCCGAGGCGACAGACTGTCCAACAACAGCAACCATCGTGTCGAATTATCGCCCGAGGTTCCGGGGACTACGTTCCGGGGACAGCCACCTCGTCTTACTGGTTTTCGAGCGGCGGAGGGTGGCCGCGGCCAGCCGTCATAGGCCCAAGGCAGAGAACGTTGACCTTCGCCCCACCGTGGCGGTCCCAGCCGCCACCCGTACGAAAACCAGTCCCCACCGTGGCGGTCCCAGCCGCCACCCGTACGAAAACCAGTGTAACGAGTGACCATATTTTCCGATTTCTTCTCAGGCAGAATGATCTTTCTGGCATTATTAAAAATTGGAAATGTGGTGCCTGTCCCCGATTACTCCTGTCCCCGATTACTCCCCGGACGGGTGAGATCCCCCGAGGGCTGGCCGAGGTCAAGCTGAAGGTTCTACTATTTGGAGGATGCGTCGATTCTCCGCATGGATTACATGGGGTGAGTTCAATCTCTGAGATGTCCCTGCGGGAGATCGCAGACACCAAAAGTCGGGTGTCTGCGCCAACCTGCGCGTTGAACGACGAAAATCCAGGGTTGACCTTGCCTCGAGCGTTAGAGCTTCCGCAGTGTCGGACAAAATAACTGGTATAACGTTTCTGTCACCATGTTTGTCACCATGTTTCCTATGTTTCTCTGTCTGTCACCATGTTTCTCTGGTGGCTCCAGCACGGGTTGGTAGCCGGCGTTACTGCCTAATTTAGGACGCCCCTTGGTCTGCCGACGTTCCTACTCATAGCGTAGCGCTACCATCGGGTCGACTTTGGCGGCGCGCAGGGCGGGAACGCAGCAGGCAGCCAGCGCAATTCCACCCAGCAGCAAAGTAACGGCGATCAGCGTCCAGGGATCCGCCGGGCGGACGCCGAAGAGCAGACCGGCCATAAATCGGGTCAACATCAAAGCGCCTGCCAAGCCAAGAATCGCTCCCTCCAGTGCCAGTGTCATTCCTTGCCGCAACACAATGGTTAAAACCGTTTGCCGCGACGCGCCGAGCGCCATGCGGACTCCCAATTCATGCGTGCGGCGGCCTACCGCGTACGACATGACGCCGTAAATGCCCACGGCGGCCAACACCAAGGCCGTCGAAGCGAAGATAATCAGTAAGAGCATTGTGAAGCGCCGCTCCGCCATCGACTGAGTGATGATTTGTTCCATGGTCCGCACACCGTACATGGGCTGATCGAGCGTGGGGCCTGCCACTTGCGTGCGAATGGCCCCCAGCATGCGGAAAGGATCCCCGTCCGTTCTCATCAGTAGATTCACACCCACCATCGCCTCGGTCATGAACTTGTCGGGGATCTGCTTAAGAGGAAAATACAATTCGTTCCGAATCTTGGCGGAGTCATCCGCATCCAACCCGAAGTGCTTTACGTGACCCACCACTCCCACCACCTGAACGGGACCCAGGACCATGATGCTGATTTGCTTTCCTACGGCATTTTCACCGGGAAATACGGTCTTCGCCATCACGTCGTCAATCACCACCACGTTGGGAGAAGCGGTTGTGTCCTGCTCGGTGAGAAACCTGCCGCGAAGTAACGGAATCCCCATCACTTTGAGATAGTCCGGCGAGGCAATGTAGAACAATGCTGCCCGCATCTGGTCCGCGGGGGGCTGCGGTCCCGGACCTAACCAGAAACCTATGTCATTTTCATTGTCGCTGAGAGGAATCAGGTTGTTGAGCGCCACGGCCCGAACCCCGGGAACCGTGGCGACCCTGCTGAGGACTTGGTCGAAAGCCAATCGCACGGTGGAGGGCTTCGACATCACGCTGGGCGAAAGAGCAACTTGCGCAGTCAGCAGGCGCCCGGTATTGAATCCGGGATTCACTCGCCAGAGTCGCCAGATGCTCTGGATCAGCAAGCCCGCGCCCACGAGGAGAATCACCGCCAGCGCCATTTCCAAGACGACGAAGGCACCCTCGATCCGATGGCGCCCACCTCCCGCCCCGCGCGTACCCTCCTTGAGCGATTGCTGCAAGCTAACGCGAGCGCTCTTAAAGGCGGGGGCAAGGCCGAAAAGGACCCCGGTAAGGACTGAGACTCCCAAGGTGAAAAGCAGGACGTACCCATCGATGCCAATGTCCTCGGCACGAGGCAAGGTGTCGGGCAGGGCGGCCAGCGCTATCCCGGTTCCCCAGTAGGCCAGCAGAACGCCGAGCGCTCCTCCCGCCAGGGCCACCAATACGCTCTCCGTCAAAAGCTGGCGAATCACCCGCGCGCGGGCAGCGCCCAACGCCGTGCGGATTGCGAACTCACGACTACGACCCGTCGAGCGGGCCAGCAGCAGATTGGCGACGTTGGCGCAGGCGATAATCAGGACGAAGGCCACAGCCCCCAGCAATAAAAGTAGTGTGGGCCGGATATTGTTCACCATATCATCTTTCATCACCACCAGGCTGACGCCTCGCCCGGCGTTCGTCCGGGGATACTGCGCGCTCAGTTGGCTGGCAAGGGTCGAGACCTCTGCCTGCGCCGCCGCCACCGTGACGCCGGGCTTGAGCCTCGCCAAGCCGTGCAATCCAGGATGACTCTCGCGGTCATCCAGCTCAACGGAGGTCCACAGTCGCAGGGGGAGAAACACGTCGGCCTGGTCGCGGAAACGAAACGTCGAGGGAAGAACCCCCACGACCGTGAAGCTTTTGCCATTCAGCGCCAACGCCTTCCCCAACACCTTCGGGTCAGCCCCGAATTGGCGCTTCCACAGGGCGTAACCCAGAACGACTGCTCCCGCGGCCCCTTTCTCATCCTCTTGCGGCAGGAAGCCCCGGCCGAGTCGTGGAGAAACACCCAGAACGGAAAAGAAGGCCGCCGAGACGTACTCGCCCGGGAGATGCTGCGGCTGGCCCGCGCCCGTGAGGATTACGTCGTCGCCACGATACACCGCAATATCGGTGAATGAATGGCTCTCGCGGCGCCAGTCGACGAAATTGGGGTAGGCGACTGAGCCGCGTGTGAAGTCCCGCCCGCTCTCATAGATGGTCAACAAGCGGTCCGGCTCCGGATACGGCAAGGGCCGGAGCAGCACACCGTTCACAACGCTGAAGATTGCGGTGTTGGCGCCGATACCAAGCGCTAAGGCAAGTACCGCAACCACCGTGAAGCCGGGATTCCTGGCCAGCATCCGGAGGCCGTAACGCAAGTCCTGAAAAAAGGTATGCATGTTCTTCTCTCGATGAGAATTACCCACAGAGGAATCGGACAAGAATGATTCATCCATCAGGAAGTACGCAATCGCACCTCCCAAGGTTCATTTCATGTTCTTACAGCATGGGGAAGGGGAGGAAATGGTGTCAGGAACCATTTCCCGCGCCTGCGCAGCACGGAATCCTACCGCTCTTTTCCTTGGAACGAAAAGGTACCTGTTACCTTTTCTCCCAAGAAACGATAATGCAGTGGCGAGTGACGGGCAGGGTGGCGCGGAGGTATTCGGCTCCAAGACGAATTCCCCCTTTCTCATTGCCTGGCGATAAACGGGTCGAGATGAGCCGCCGACGCAGGCTGGCGCAGACGCCAGTTTTTTGGCGTCTGCGATCTCGCGAAGGGACCCTCTCTGTCAAGGCAAAGTAGAAAGTTCCTAATCTGAGCAAAGTAGAAAGTTCCGCTTTGCGGCTGGGGGCGGATAACCGGAGGAGCCCGTAGGGCGACGGAGGTTAGCCGCCCCCAGCCGCACCGACCCTATCCCGTCCCCCTCCGGGTTCCGGTCCTTTCCGGTCCGAGGATCACCCCCCAGGGGGGACTCTTGTGCAGATGGAAATCTTTCATCCAGTTGTGCGCGGCCTTGGGTCGTGGCTTCTGTGCGCTCAGCGGCTTGGGGGGTGGGGGCGCTTTCGGCCGCGGTGGGCACTCCACCACCCTCAGGCCGTACTGGCGAAACTTGACCACCAGGCTCCCGTCGAGTCGTTGCTCGACCCGCACTTGGCCCCCGCGCAGTCCGGGGCGAACCTCGCTGCGGGCAATCTGATAGATCTTCCCCTGGTAGCGGATCGTATAGTCAGCGGTCACAAACCGTTCTTCCCCGTGACTGAGGATGGCTGCCAGTTGATGCTCGGCGCGCAGCGGTCGATGGGCATCGGTGCTGCCCTCGGGCACCCGCGTGAAACTCTCGTTCCAATGCGGCAAGTACTCCTGCTCCAGGTAGGTCTGCGCCTCTTCCCGGCTACAGGCCTTCGCTAAGCGCAGCCCTTTCACCAGCCGGTCCTGGGCGGTGCCGAAGAAGCGCTCGACCCGGCCCTTGGCCTGCGGCGAGTGGGCCGCGATCCAGCCGATCCCCAGTTCCCGCAAGGCCCGCCCGATCTGCGTCCACTCTTCCTTCACCGCTTCATCCGCGGCTTCCACCGCCGGCCGGTTCACCGTAAACAGGCTGCTCTTGTCGGTATAGAAATCCACCGGCCGACCCCAGCGCTGCAAGTACCCCCACAGCACCCGCAGATTCTCTTCCGTGCTGTCCTGCTCCACAAACCGCCCGTACGCCTGGCTCGTGGCGTCGTCAATCATCGCCACCAGGTACAGACGCGGCCCCCGCCCTTCCAGCCAGTCGTGCACCGACGTGTCCCATTGCACCAGCTCTCCCCGACAGCTCCGCCGGGGCCGCCAGACGTGCACCTCCTCCACTCGGCGCCGCTTCCCCCGCCGCACCCCGGCCGCGATCAACCACTGCCGCAGGGTCTCCTTGCTCACCTCCACCCCGTCGTTCTTGGCCAGGTACTCGCAGGCCAGCGTAGGACCAAAGTCGCCGTACTTCCCCTTCACCAACTTCAGCGCCTTGGCACGCAGACTCTCCGGCAAGCGTCGATTCGACTCCTTACCCCGCAGCTGGTGCACCACTCCACCGTCGCCTTCCTTCTTCACCCGCACCAGCAGCTTTCTCACCCAGCGCTCACTAATCCCTAACTGCCCCGCTGCCGCCCGTTGCGTCAAGTGTCCCTGCTTCACCTCATGCAACACCTTCAACCGGTCCCGTTCCTTCGCGCTCATCTCCACCATCTCCTGTTTTCTCATCCCGTCAGTTTGACGGTTCTCAACAGGAACTTTCTACTTTGCTGGAACAGGAACTTATCATTTTGCTGCGACACGCGAAGGGACCCTCTCTCGCGGGACCGCGCCGCCGAGAGTATACTCTACCGCACCATGCCCTTCTACCACCGCGTTTACAGTCCCGGTGAACTCCCATTCCTCACCGGCAGCACCTATCGCCGCACGCCACATTTCCTCTTGGAGCGCTATCGCTTTGTCCAGAGGCTTGACGAACTGCGGCAGAAATTGGAGTAGAAGCCCGACGGGGGAAGGGGACAGTCACCACGTTTCCCGGTTTCTCCACTTGGCGTCATGCCGGTGGTGGAGCACGCAAGTAGCGTGAACCTGCTGTCCAGGCTCCGCCGCTCTTCGAACCTTGAACATTGAACATTTTGGACGTCGGAACACTAACATTAGGGACGGTGCTCTCTGTCGCCGCCCCCCTGCCGATGACCTAGCCGTGGGGTTGGCTTTCCATCACCACGCGCAGAATGCGGTTGATGCGCGTCTGGTAGCCCTTGCCCTGACCCTTGAGCCAGTCGAGCACGTCCGCATCGAGACGAATCGTCAATTGCTTTTTCGCCGGGGGCCAGGCCGTCGTGGCCTTCTTGAGAAATGTTCTGTCGAGCGGAGGGATGTCCGAATAGTCAATATCGGCATCCCGCATGCGGTCAATCCGTGCCAAGTCGCTCTTGATAGATTTTTTGTTCACGCCGATTCCCCTTTCTCATCGAAATGATGCGCGTTCCCTCATCGCGCGGTGAATGGGCTATGACCACCAGACGCCCGGCCAGTAAGCCCAAAGTGATGAGCCGTTCTTCCCCGTAATCGAAGCGGTCATCTTCGAATGTAACGCAAGGCCCGGAAAATACCGCTTTGGCATCCTCGAAGCTGAGGCCATGCTTGGCGACGTTCTTCCGGTTCTTCGCTTCGTCCCATTCGTATTCCATTTCCGTTTCCTCAATGTAGCCCTTTTTGTAGTTACAGGCAAGCCTGAACGTTGCCTCAAGGTGAGCGGCGCGGGCTTCGCCGGAATCGAGAACGTACAAAGCGCGGCAGCCGTCACGGATAATGGACGAGCGGACAGACACCTCGTTTTACGGGTTTTCGAGCGGCGGAGGGTGGCCGCGGCCGGCCGTCGTGGACCCAAGGCAGAGGACATAGACCTTAGCCCCACCGCGGCGGTCCCAGCCGCCACCCGCGCGAAAAACGAGGAGGAAAGGGTCAGGCACCCTTCCACGAGTCTGGAGCCAACCGCTAACAGCGACGTACGGGCAGGCCTCGTGCCTGCCCACCCCGGGGCCGATTCGGCCCCCGATTGGGCACCCACGAGGGTGCCCCGACGAGATTCGACATAAATTTAACAAAAATCCTCTCCCGTCGGAAGATTTGTCCCTATTCATCTAGCCTCTGGTCGCCATCGTGCTCCATATCTAGCGGAGTATTGTCGTGTGGGTAAAACGGCGCACCGCAGAACGGGTTTTGGGGCAGGCGGCAGGCTACCCAAGAAGGCTCTGTAACCCGGCACCTAGCCCCCAGTGCCCAAGCTTTGGGGAGGTCCCGCGCGTGAACACCCTGCTCCCGAACTTAGGATGTTGATTCCCTGACGTAGCGGCGGGTTTATCCCGCCAACGTACCTCGAAATCAACCGATCGATGGCGGGGTAAACCCGCCGCTACGTATTTGACCCAGTGCCGAACTTGGACGCTGATCCCACGTGGAACAAGATTGGCCTCTCGGGAACCTTGAATGTTTATTAAAAACAAGAGCTTAGCTAAAAATCACGAACCTGGTGAGGGAGGGGCGCCGATGATCCAAGCGTATGAAATCAGGGCAGTTAATGAAAACACTGCTGGTCGGGAACGGCCAGCCCTCGCGAACCTTGAATGTTATTGAAAACACAGTACGTTAGCTCTGAAAGCGACAAAATAGCACTGGCTGCAACATTTTGAAAATAGGGAAGTTATAAGAAACACTACGGTGCGAGCGTGGAAAAAAGGGAGTAACAAATTGGAGGGGTGTCCTTGAATGTTATAGAAAACAAATGAGATATAAATTGATATTGCGAAAATTCTCTCCGAACCTTGAATGTTTATGAAAAATAAACCACTTATCGCCGCGAACCTTGAATGTCATAGAAAAGAAAAGGGGTTGAGGGTTTTCGGGGTCCGGGGCGGAAATCGGACTTCACGCTGGGCGGAGGGTTGGGGAGATCCCTCGTGGCCACTCAGAGGACGAGGAAAGGAATAGGAAGAGCGCCCTATGTCTCGCGAGAGCAAATCGAAATTGCCGAATGTCCACGCGAACGAAATGAACGCCCCCAGGGATCGACGCCGGAGGCCGGGGTCAGCCCCGTCATGGCCCATTTCGGGCAGCAGAGCAAAAAAAGGATGTTAAAAAAATACGTTCGAAGCCGGAATGTCTATGAAAACACACAAATCTCGGACACAATACCTGGAAAAAAGTCGGACATTTATGTCTTAGATTCGGACATTTACGTCTATCCGAATGCTATTTTGCAGAAAATTGCTGCTTTGCGACGACAATTTGTCAGATCAATTCGGTTTTTCGCAGGTTTCTTCGTGCACTATAAAGCCCACTTGCGAATTATGAGCCCTCATAATCTCAGATGTAGCGCTGGCTTCCAGCCGGCATCGGCATCGCGGCTTCGCGCGGATTGGTGATATTATCCTTGCTCGTCAATCCCCCAGTGGAGGAGATGGCCACTTGAGATATCGCCTCGTGATAGGAATTGTGTACGCTGCCCTCGTCGCCTCGGCGGCGGTTCCCGGCGCGTTTGCGGAAAGCCCCGAAGGCCAGGCCCCGGTAATTTGGGTTGCCATGGACGGGCGCGCCCAACTCAAGAAGACTATGCCGGGAGCCATGCTGGAGGGCAAGCTGGCGCGCAGCGTTTATTGGCGCGAAACCGAGGTTTTTCCCAAGGGCAGCATCGTGCGGTTGGTGGTGGACAAAATCGAATCGCGAAAGAAACCCTACGCGGTGGATGACCGGCCCTTCGTGATTCACGTTTTCGCTCCCCGGCATGATCTGGTAGCGCGATTCCGGCGGGTGACCGTGTTGATGCCGGACGGGGCGGAAGTTCCGCTGCGAGCGACATTCACGGCACTGTCGCAGCGAGCGGAGCTGAGCGCGGGAAAAAAGAAGTCTGTGGCGACGAAGGGAACCGCGGCGGCAGGTGAAGGCGGGCGCACACCGAAGCAACCGAAGGCTGTTCCCCCCTGGGTACTGACCTTGCAAGTGGAACCCGAAGGCACGACATTTCCAGCGCTTGCGGCGGGGCGCGCGGGAGACTACTCCAGCTCCCCCGCGCCCTGCCCGGAGCCTTGCACCATCGCCGACGGGACGCGAATGCCACTAGTTCTGTTGGGTGGCCTCAGCGCCTCGAAGAACCATCAGGGCCAGTCTTTCCAGGCCGTTTTGCTGGAGCCCGTGCTTGCAGGATCCACGATCGCGATTCCCCAGGGAAGCATTCTGCAAGGGGTGTTGGCCAAGCGCGTCCCGCCCCGCCGCTTGTACCGCCCCGGCTCACTAAACCTTTTGTTCACTCGATTGGCATTGCCGAGTGGCGCCGCCGTAGCGATTACCGCTACCCCCGTTGCCGCTGAGGTGGACAGGGGAACGCACATGATGATGGATTCCGAGGGGAGATTCCACGCCCAAAGCCCCGGAAAGGCCAGGTTCCTGCTGGATTTTGGTGTGACCGGGGGAATTTCCAAGGTCTCGGACGATACCACGCAACTGATCATCGAGGCGATCAGTTCGACCGCCACCGATGCCTCCACGGCCGGCGTGGCCCGGTTTGCGGCGATGGGGGCAACGGCAATTTTTCTCCTTACTCGCCACGGGCGCGACGTCATTCTGCCTCCCTACACGGAAATGGACGTCAGCCTGAGCCGCTCCGTCTCCCTCGGAAATGACTCACATGATAAGGAACCGTAGTTCCTAACCCCTCAAACAATATTGTCTTTCTCTGTATTGCAATACAGAGGGAGATTCATAGGTTCGCTCGGGTTGACAGCGAAGCGCCCAGCGGGACAGCACGAAAACATATTCCCGCTGCTTGTGAAGCCCCGTCTCTTCAAACTCGCGTTGAGAAATTCTTGCCAAGGTTGTTAACCAAACCCATCCCCACACGTTATATCCGGTGAAGTCAACACGAAGTGGTTAAAACAACCGTGCCACCGCAGTTTCGAGGGCCGGCGGAATCAAAAGGGAGGAACAGCTATGAAAACCAATTCTAAATGGTGCGGCGCACTCTGGACGGTGGTTATGGCCGGGGCATTGTGGGGCGTAATGGGGGCGGGGCCGGTGCCCGCCTATGCTCAGAAGCCCGCGGCAGTTGTTAGTGCGGCCAGCCCGACGGATCAAGACATCTCCAACATCGACGCGTTGCGCGGCGCCTTGGACCGTTTTCTAGACTCGCACCCCGAGATCGCGAGCGATGTGTTGGGCCGTCCGGCGGCAATGAGCGATCCGAACTACTTGAAGGAGCATCCGGAGCTGCAAGCGTTTCTCGACAGCCACCCGCAGGTGAAGGCCGACCCGCGCGCCTTCCTCAGTCCCCGAGCATGGGCCGAGGCGTATCGCGGGTCGGATCTCAATGAGTTTATGAACGACCTTGCGCCAGTCTTAGCGTTCGCGTGCGCCCTGCTGGCGATTGTCTATGTGGTCCGCACGGTGTTGGATAATCGCCGCTGGAACCGGACCTTCAAAGTGCACGAGGACGTTCACACCAAGCTGATTGAGAAGTTTGCTTCCGGCCAGGATTTCAGCGCCTACCTGCAAACCGAGGCCGGCCGGCGTCTGCTGGAGTGGACTCCGCCGGTACTGGACACGACCGCGCGCGGCCTGCCCAATGCCGTCGGCCGAATCTTCTGGTCATTGCAAGCCGGGTTGGTTCTGCTGCTGATGGGTTTCGGCCTGCTGGAGATCCGTGGCCATATGGCTCCGAACGACGCCTCCGCCCTGCTGGTGTTTGGGACGCTGGGCGTGACCTTGGGCGCCGGTTTCATCCTCTCAGCCTTGGTCTCCTATGGCCTCTCCAAACACCTCGGGCTGATCGGCGGAGCGATGCAGGGAAATGATTTGGCGCTGAAGCACTGAGGGTGGGCAAAATAGCGCCGACCTTCGGGTGGGCAGGTGCTGACCAGAAGGTCAACGCTACAACTGCAAGGCGGGCTGAGATGTATGAATGACGGGCCGGCAGATAAATCCTAAGCGCCGACCCGATTTTGTGGCAGAATTTGAGTATGTTCATCCGGGAAATCACTGTGGCGGAACTGGAAGGTCCGAAGGTCGGGGCAGAGTCAGCCGCGCAAGTTTTCCACATGGACGAGCAGACGTTCCGCATTTTTTACGAGAGCACGGCGCGCCCCCTGTGGTCCTATCTTTCCCGGATACTGGGCAACCCGTCGCTTGCCGACGATCTTGTCCAAGAAAGCTACTATCGCTTCCTGCGGGCCACGCTAAAATCGGATGATGCGGCCTATCAGAAAGCCTACCTATTCCGGATTGCCACCAATCTGGCGAATGACCACTGGCGACGCTTGCCGCGCCATGAGCAGGGTGAGGTTGCCGATCCCGACGAGGTGCCCGCGGACGATCGAACGGCAGAGCATGTGCAGCAGCGGTCGGACCTGGGGCGCATGATGGGCCGCCTAAAACCGCGGGAGCGCGAACTCCTCTGGCTGGCCTACGCGGAGGGCGCGAGCCACAAGGAGATTGCCGACGTTTTGGGGCTTCGAGCGGCGAGCGTCCGCCTGCTGCTTTTTCGGGCGCGACAAAAAATGCTGAGATTTCTCCCTCGGCCTCGGTTGGCAGGGAAAACATAGGCCAACGCAGGCAATCGATCATGCACGAAAGATGGGTGAGAACATGAAGCTTCCACAGTGCGATCGGGAACAAGAGGTGCTCGACGCGGTACGCTCCGGGCGCTGGGCGAACGTCTGGGGCGACGAGATCCGGCAGCATGCGGCCGCGTGTGCAGTGTGCGCCGAGGTGGCGTTGGTCGCCCAGGAGTTTCAGCGCGAAGAAGAGTTGGCAAAGAACGAACTCTTGCAACCCGGCGCGGGTCTGCCTTCGGCAGGGCTAGTGTGGTGGAAGGCCCAGCTTGCGGCGCGCCGCGCGGCCGAGCAACGCGCCGCCGAGCCTATGGTCTTGGTCGAGCGCGCCGCCTATGCGCTGGGCGCACTCGCGACGCTCGCGTTGGGCGTGTGGCAGTGGCCTCGTATCGCGGGCTGGCTACATCGCGCCAAAACTCCGACCCTAACGCGCCTCCCCGTTATGCCCGATTATTCTGCCAGCGGCGACTGGCTCCACCGGCTCGCCCAGGCCTGGACCACCCAAACCCCGGCCTTTCTGCTGGCCGCCTGCGCCGCCGCCTTCCTCACCTTGATGGTCCTCACCGCCTATGTGGCGTGGCGGGAGGATTGATCCACGGCACTACCCTTGTTCGACCCCAGTTTACGGCGGACGTGAACTTCCGCGCGTGAGTAAGGCAAATCTGACTTGATGTCGAGCAACTTTTTCTCTTCCCGGACCGGATGCCCCGAAACCGTGCTGATCGGCACTCGATTGATAAATAAAGGTTTAAGTTAACATTTTGAGTTATCGATTTCTGGCAACGCGCGTGCATTAACACAGATTTGCGGACGATGTGGGGCAGGTACGGCCGACAAGAATGGAGTTGGGTTTTGCTGCAGGTTGGGCCCACGCGAGCCTGTCCCATAGAAGAAGCCGCGGTTTGTATCAAATCAAGCTCTACCACGCGCGCCAGCGCAGCTCTGAAGCTGCGTTGGTTTCCCATACCGCTGCGGCTGCCCGGAATTTCCAGGCAGCCGCAGCCCGCCTTCTGGAATCCTCTTAGCTTACAAATCTAATCGTAACTCCTTTTGGATTCCAGCGGACATCTTGACTGTCCCCGGGGGGAGGAGTCCGGGGTAGTGATACAGTTTGACGATGAATCGGCGAGTTTATCCGTCAGCCGACGTACCAATTGGTGGCGTAAAGCCCCTCTACATCGTAACCCATCCAATGTCGCCATGAAGGGAGGACGGAAGGCTATCCAGGAAACCCCATATCAGGCAGAACATCGTGCCTAGACAAAACATGAACCTGCTCTGTCCGGTCAATCTCGCCATTGGAGGCAATTATAGCAGCAGCACACCGCTTGCCACTCTTTTTTCAAACTGAGACACTACCGGGTCCATCAGTCAGTTGACGAGCTTTTTGCCCCTGTGCTATAAACTTAAAGACTGATTCAGCCGATGTCATATGTGTATGCATACTCCTCGGTAGCTCAATGGTAGAGCATTCGGCTGTTAACCGAAGGGTTCCAGGTTCGAGTCCTGGCCGAGGAGCCAAACCCTTCAATGAGTTTGTGTGACGGTCACTTCCCCGCCTGAGATTTGGCTACTACTTTTGTGCACAACCCCACGAAATCGGTTCGACTGAAGGGTTTAACAACTTTAGGCTGGGCTGCCTGCCCGATATGCCCATAACACCTTGACATTCTCGATGTGGCGTCTGAACCGAGGGGCTAGGGAAGTTGGTTACGTGCTCTCATCGTTCGGGCGTAGAAGATCGAACCATCTGTAGTGAAGTGATTGCTGTCAAAAAGCAGAGGAACGCCGCGGGCAGCATATACCGGGCAGGCTGAGCTCGTCTGGAGCGGGGTCCCAGCTTCCATCTGCGCGTTCGTGGCGCACAGGTTCTCATAGCCTGATACATAACGGACCTTCCACTGGTCGCGTGCCAATTCTGCAAGCTTCTTGTCTGTTTGCCTGCGATTCAGACAGTGGGGGAGGGCGCGAGGCTGGCGGGAGGCAGGAGCGGCGAGACGAGGGGAATTGGGCGCAGGAATGGGGGCGTGTTGAGACGGGTGGCGGCTGTGTCGTAGGG
>JBEKLF010000071.1:0-33341 GCA_050010335.1 Terriglobia bacterium | reverse complement strand
ATGGAAAGCGTCATCCACGCGATTGGTGGTATCCGCAGTTCCCCAGAGAAACTGAGGGGCTGCATTCTGCAATCAGACCTCCCTCTTTATTTGCCTTAATCATTGCATTATTTAATGTGAGCACAATAGGCGGAAATAACTCGCCGCAAAACCCTCCTGATCGCCCGAATAGGTGCCGATAAGTTGATGATGAAGACTCCGGACGGAAAGGCCCACCGCGGCGACGCGGGCGGACGAGTTGCTGGCGAAGGGCCGCGCAGGGGTGTATATTTCTGTTCTGCGGTCCACCCCTCTGTGCCCTCCCTGATGGTTAGGGGACATCAAATTCGCGTTGGAGGAATCAAGTGAAACGGCTTAAGGGATTCGGGACGGTGGTGGTGTTGGGTTTGGTTTGCGTCGCGAGCTTGGCGGGCCAAGGTGGCAACCAACCTCTGGTCTTCCGCAAGCACGTGTTGATGGACCGGGATGGATTTCAAATGGAGGTGCTCCGTCTGCTGGCTCCCAAGGACTGGCAGTTCCGGGGCGGCGTTAAGTGGGATTACCGCACAATTCCACCGGCGCCCACCGTCACCTACACCGTGTCCAGTCCGGACGGGCGCTCGGTGGCCGAGCAGTTTCCCCCCGACACTTACTTTTGGACGCAGGACCAGCTTATGATGCAGTCGCTCACTATGTCCGGGAAGGCGGTCATGCAGCCCATGCCCGCCCCGCAATACATTAAGACGGTTTGGGCTCCCCATCACCGATCCGATGTGAGCGGACTGACTATCCTGGAGAGCAAGAACCTCCCGGAACTGGCGGCGCAAACCCGCGAGGTGGGGCAGCAGCAGATGACCGTGTTTGGGCAGATCTCGCCCTTTCAATTTCCTTATGAGATCCGCGCCGAGGCGGCCCGCGTCAAGCTTCAGTACCAGCACAACGGCGAAACGGTGGTTGAAGAAGTTATGATTGTGGTCAGCTATTTTATTTCCTCGATGGCGAGCATTTACGGGACCGAGCAGGAAATCGCTTGGACCCCATCCTTGTTTAGCATGCGGGCTCCCGCCCGGGAGATGAACGAGAAGATCAAGCTGTTCCAGGTTATCACCGACTCGCGGCAGGATAACCCTAATTGGCAGCTCAGTTGTACGCGCCTTTCCGCTACCCTTACACGCGACCAGATCAGCCAGCAGAATGCCATCTTCGCTCGCATGCAGGAGATCCATCGGACCCAGGAACAAACCAGCGACATGATCGTGAACTCCTACCGCCAACAGAGTGCCGCTTACGACCACATTTTTGAAAACTACGACCAGTCAATCCGCGGGGTGGAGACTTACGTCGACCCCGACTCGCACTCGCAGGTGGAACTCCCCTATGGTTACAACGGCGCTTGGACAAACGGGACAGACTACATACTGAGCGCCGATCCGGGTTACAACCCCAATGTCGGTTCAACCCAGACCTGGCAGCGGCTCAATCGGCAGAGGTAGTGGGGGGGGCTCAGCAGATTCCGAGAGCCTCAAAAAAGTGGTGGGACGGTTCGTGCAAGCACGCTACACTTTTCTCTTGACAAGATAGATTGATTATTATACAATAATCGAATATGTATAGATGCTTGTGCCATCTGAACTTCAATTGCGCGTCGGCTGCGAGTCCGCTTGTCGACCATGAGGCAGGTAGACAAAATGTACTAATTGTGTGACGACTTTATGTCCGTCCATCTGAAGGGTATCCAACCCTGGGAACTTATTGATAGTAAGGGGTCTAAAAACCGATTTTTCTTTTGCCAAACCTGACAACATACTGAAAATAAATCCACTTACAATAAACCATGGGAAAGCTGAAATGGGGGTGCAAAATGCCCGATGAAGGGGACGGCAAACTGTCGCTTGCGGACGTCAGAAAAGGCCGGGCATGGTGAGAAACTCGGGTTAGCCGGCTGCCTTCTTGCGGCGAATTTCCAATTCCACTTCCTCGCCGTCAAGTAGGGGAAGCTGCGTGTGCGGATGGAGCATGCCATCCTGAAATGTCGCGGAAATAGTCAGGGGTTTCACAGGGGCCACCATGGGAGCCTGTGGCGCTGTGGCGCGGGTGGCAGGGGCCTGTGGTGCCATGGGGCGTGGCGCGGGATCACGCGGCACGATGCCACGCTCGGCATCATCCATGGCCTTATTCGCCAACCGGTCGGCTTCGCGGTTGTGCTCGCGATACACATGCCGAATCGAAAAGGATTCCAGGCGGGCTATCATTGCCTGGGCTTTGTCGTGCAGCGGCCTCAGGTCGGGGCTGCGGACTTTGTACTCTCCGGAAATCTGCCGGGCCATGAGTTCCGAATCCGTCAGCACGCGCAGACAGGGATAGCCATGGCTGAGCGCATAATCCAGGGCCGCCAGCAGTCCCTGGTATTCGGCAAAGTTGTTCGTGGTTCTCCCAATGAATTTCGAAAACGCCGTGACGGGTTGGCCTTGCGCCGTTTCAATGGCCACTCCGTAGGCTGCGGGGCCCGGATTGCCGCGGGATCCGCCGTCGATGTGCGCAACGATTTCAGGTGAGTTGGGAATGGGCAATTCAGGTTATAGGAAACAAGTTGCAGGTGAAAGCCATCGGTTCCCTGTAACCTTTTCCCTGCCTTTCACGACATCGTCACTCGAGTGCCCTCACCTCCGGCGGCGGCCTGCTCATCGGCGGGAGGCTCAATATAATAGACGATGCGGCTACAGTTTTCACAAGTCATCACCGCCTCATTGCTACGGATCTCGTTGTAATTCTGGGGCCGCAACAGAACGTTGCACGCGGTGCAAAGGCCGTCACGAACCTCCGCCACTGCCGCGCCGGTTCGATAAGTGCGGATGCGTTCGTAGAGCGCCAGGACGGCGGCGGTGAGTGTCGCGGCCACTTCCTTGCGCCGGGCTTGCAGGCGCTCGCGCTCATCCAGGTCCTTTTGCCGCTCGTCTTGGAGCCGCTTGATCTCCGCCGCCACGCGCGCCTTTTCGCCCTCCAGCCGCGCCGCCGCTTCCTGGACGCGTTTCTGGATTTCTTCCGCCTCAATCATCTTTTCCAGGACCTGGTCCTCGATCGCGCGGATGTTGCGCTCTTCCCCTTCAATCTCCTTCAGCATCGCCCTGTACTGCTCGTTGGTCTTCACTTGGTAGAGCTGATCTTTATGTTTGGTGATCTTTTCCTGGATGGCTTTGATGTCGCCTTCCAGGTCCTTGCGTTCCTTCAAATTGGCGGCCAGGCGCTTCTTACGTTCTTCGTGCGCATGGATGAAATCATCCAGTTGCGATTGCAGGGTTTGAATCTGTTTGGGTAGAGAATCGATCAGCACCGTCAGTTCCGCAACCTGCTGGTCAAGTTGCTGGACCTCGATGACGGCTTTAAGGTCAGGATGCACTTACTCTCCTTGGATGCGTGGTGTGCCCCTAGTGGAAAGGCGCCTGCTCCATCTCTTGATCGCCGCACCTTCCCTCACTCAACATTTTTGCACATTCCCAGGCAACGCGGCAAGGAAATGCGCGGCGCGAGTAGTGGGCCAAGCTGATGTGCAGGCGGCTTCACGCCGCCCTTTGTGTGGGTAGCCCCCCGCCGAAGCATCAAATTAGAGACTACCCACGCCTCTTGCGTCTTTGCCCGTCCCCCCCCCGACTGGTCGGCACCGCGTGGCCGTAGCTCCAAAAAGACTCTTGACTCTGACGTAACGTCAGGGCGGATGATCTTCACGGAGGCGATGTTGAAACGGCACACGAACGGTTCGTACCGGGCTCACGAGTTCGCCGAGTTGGCGGGCGTTACGGTTCGTACTCTTCATCATTACGACCACATCGGCTTGCTCAAGCCTAGCCGGCGCACGGAAAGCGGCTATCGGATTTACACTGACCGCGACTTCGCGCGTTTGGAACAGATTGTGGTATTGAAGTTTCTGGGATTGCCACTTAACGAAATCCGTGACCTGCTCCAGGACGATTCTGTTTTGTCGCGCACGTTACGGCGCCAACAACGAATGCTGGCCGAAAAGCGCCGGCGACTCGACCGGGCCATTGCCGCCATCGAAGAGGCCGAGCGCTCGCTGCGATCTCGGCGGAGACCGGACTGGAGTTTGTTCAAACAAATCATTAAGGAGATTGAAATGCAAAATGACATGGAATGGACGAAGAAGTATTACAGCGAGGAAGCCCAAGCCAAAGTCGAGGCACGGAAGCCCATGTGGTCTCCGGAACTGCAAGAACGCGTAAGCAAACAGTGGGCGGAACTCTTTGCGGATATCGAAGCGTCGCTTGGCGAAGATCCCGCCGGGCAGAAGGCGGAAGCCCTGGTGGCTCGCTGGAAGGAACTGGTGGCGGGGTTCACCGGCGGCGATCCGGGAATTCAGAAGGGTTTGAATGCAATGTACGCCGACAAGGCGAATTGGCCTGAAGGGCTGAAGCAGAATTGGCAAATTCGTCCCGAGATTCAGGACTTCATCATGAAGGCCATGAAGTGCGCGGGGGGAGGTCGCAAGCCATTGGCTGCCGGGGTTTGTCCAGACCCCGTTGCGGCTACCGGCCCTCTGGGTAATCATCCGGCTAAAGTTCGAACTGACCCATTTCCCGAGGCAGGCGGGGGCGAGCGCGCCTCGCCCCCGCAGTTTGGCGGTTTGAATAATTCCTCGGGATGATTCCTTGGCCTGCGGTCACGATTTCACAAACGTCACCGCGCCTTCGGAAGCGGAGGAAACCAGCGCCGCGTATTTCGAGAACACACCACGCTTGTAACGCGGCTCAGGGGCTTTCCAGTTCGCCATGCGCGCCTGGATATCGGCCTCGGAGACTTCCATGTCGATCCGGCGTTTTTCAATGTCGAATACCACGATGTCGCCATCGGCCACGGCGGCGATGGGCCCTCCGCGCGCCGCTTCCGGCGCCACGTGACCCGCCATCAGGCCATGGGTCGCGCCGCTGAAGCGGCCGTCGGTGAGAAGCGCCACCGAATCGCCCAGGCCCTCGCCCACCAGTGCTCCGGTCACGCCCAGCATTTCACGCATGCCGGGCCCACCGCGCGGCCCTTCGTAGCGAATCACCACCACATCCCCGACCTTGATGCTCTTGCTCATCACGGCGCGCATGGCGTCTTCTTCCGAATCAAAGACGCACGCCGGCCCGCGATGATGCGTGCGGTCGTAACCTGCCACTTTGATGACGCAGCCGTCCGGAGCGAGGTTCCCTTTCAGAATCACCAACCCTCCGGTTTTCTTGATGGGATTGGAGACGGGCCGCACCACGACTTGCCCGGGAGTTTCGGTGACGCGGGCGGCTTCCTCGGCGATCGTCTTGCCGGTGGGCGTCATCTGCGAGCCATCCAGCAGACCAGCCTCCAGAAGCTTCTTGGCGATCAGCGGAATTCCACCGGCGTGATGCACATCCACGGCGACGAAACGCCCGGCAGGCTTTAGATCCGCGATGATGGGCGTGCGCGAACTGACCACATCAAAGTCTTCAATCGCCAGGGGGACGTTGGCTTCGCGCGCCATGGCGAGCAAGTGGAGCACGGCGTTGGTGGAGCCGCCGGTGGCTGCCACGCTGGCAATGGCGTTTTCAAAGGCCCGGCGTGTGAGGATGTCGAGGGGTCTTACTCCGCGCCTGAGCAAATCCATGACGATCCGGCCGCACTCGAATGCGGCTTCATCCTTTTTCGGGTCCAGGGCAGGAATGCTGTTCAGCCCCATGGGCGAGAGGCCGATGAATTCCATGACGGTCGACATGGTGTTTGCGGTGAACTGCCCGCCGCACGCGCCCGCTCCTGGGCACGCGTGGTCTTCCAGTTGCTTCAACTCCGCGTCCGTCATGAGCCCGGCGGCGTTCGCACCGACGGCTTCGTAAACATCGCCCACGGTCACGTCACGGCCCTGGAAGCGTCCCGCGGCGATGGATCCTCCGTAAAGAAGCACGCTCGGGACATTCAACCGGATCAGCGCCATGGCTCCACCAGGAATGGTTTTGTCGCACCCTACCAGCGCCACCATGGCGTCAAACATGTGCCCGCGTCCCACCAGTTCAATGGAGTCCGCCACCACCTCGCGGCTCACCAGGGAAGCCTTCATGCCCTCGGTGCCCATGGTCACGCCGTCGGAGATGGCAATGGTGTTGAGCTCCATGGGAGTGCCGCCGGCCGCGCGCACGCCGGCTTTCACCCTTTCCGCCAACGCCCGTAGGTGAAAATTGCAAGGCATGGTCTCAATCCAGGTGTTGGCAATGCCCACAATCGGTTTGGCCAAATCTTCGTCCGTAAACCCGATGGCTTTGAGCATGGCGCGCGCCCCGGCGCGGTCAGGACCGTTGGTGATGATATGACTGAGGTGCTTTAGATTACTCGACATGATAGCCTCCTATAGATGATGAACGCCCTCTCAGCTAAACCCGTCATATTCGCAGATTTGTGGGATTGGAGCAAGTTGCACACGCGGCGTAGGGACTCATTTTGAAGCGGAAGTCCCGTGAAATGCAGGAATTGATTTGAAAACAAATAAGATAGAATTAATGTGGCTGGTATTTCTCCATATGCCAGAATGTTCTTGGATATCTGAGCGCTTATCCTCGCAAGGCCACTATGTTATTGATTTTAATATGTTTATATTCTCAACAAGGGCGCGCCCGGGGATTACCGGCATGCATGAGTAGTTCTCAATCTGTTGTTTGTAAGACCTAGTCGAGGCAAAAACATGATCTATAGCAATTTTTTTGTGTATTTTTTGATTTGTGTCATTATGTACTCAGATTGGACCACTAACGACCTAGCCACTACCCGCCCCTTTAAGGGGGTCGTTTCAAACAAGACCGGGAGAGCCGGGGCAATGGCCTACCTAAAACACGCCTCGGCTCCTCCCGATTTAGGTGTCGGGCAGAGAATCGGGAGGCAGCGGTATTGTCAGCCGAGTGTCGCTGTGTTATATACGTTGGACGATGGAGATCGCCAAACGATAAGAAGATACCGTACTCGCGACAAACATTCGCCAAACTTCTGAATTCTGATCGTGGCGAAGCTTCGAGCCTTGGGGAAGGGGATCTTACCGCGTGAGTTTCATTAATTTCGCAGCCCGGGAAATCAACTGCAAAATCGTTTACTACGGTGCCGGTCTGGGCGGTAAGACCACCAACCTCCAGTGGATCTTTGACCAGACCCTGGCGAAAACCGGCGGGAAAATGATCTCCCTGGCGACGGAAACCGACCGTACTCTTTTCTTCGATTTCCTTCCCCTCGACCTTGGCACCACTCGCGGGTTCAAGACCCGCTTCCACCTCTACACCGTGCCGGGACAGGTCTTCTACGACGCCAGCCGCAAGCTGATTCTGCGGGGCGTGGATGGCGTGATCTTTGTGGCGGATTCTCAGGAAGAAAGAATGGACGCCAACATCGAAGCGCTGGAGAACCTGCACGAAAACCTGATCGAGCACAATTACGACTTCATGAAGATTCCTTACGTGCTCCAGCTCAACAAGCGCGACTTGCCCAATGTGCTTTCGGTGGAGGAACTGAAAAAGGCCCTGATGAAGAAAGACGAACCCACTTTTGAGGCCGTGGCCTGCAAAGGAGTGGGAGTGTTTGAAACCCTGAGGGAGTGCGGCCGGCTGGTTCTGGCGGAATTGAAGAAGGGCTAGTGAAATCTCAAATTTCAAAGCTGAGATTTCAGATCAGTTGGCCTCCGTGGCGGCGGTGAGTTGGAAGAAATGGTGCCCCATGATCGCCAGCGTGACCGCTTTGCTGAAGTGGTGCCGGTGGCGCCGCAGTGACTGGACGAGGAATTTCCAGTACTCCCGGCGGTAATTGCTGAGCAGCCCCTGCCGCAAAAGCGAGCGGCCGAGCGCCAGCAGGTCAGAGAACACAAGGGGCGAGCGCGACCCGCTGCCCAATTGGGAGAGGAATGCGGAAGCGCGCTGGAAGTACTCGCGCGGGTTATAGATGGTTTGAAGGATGCGCCGGTAGCCATCCAAAAGTTCCTGGGTATTCATGCGCGGGATGAAGTTCAAGTCGACCAGCGTGTTGTTCCCCAGGCTGGATTTCAGAAGCCGGCCTTCCTTTTGGAGCCGCCGACCTAATTGAGTGTTGGGCAGGGCTTGCAGCAAGCCGACCATGGAGAGCGGGATCGCCGCTTGCCGGATGAACTCAATTTGGCGGTCGAAGACGTCGGCCGGGTCGTTGTCAAATCCCACGATGAAGCCTGCCATCACTTCCATGCCGTAAGACTGAATGAGCTTCACACTCTCCAGCAGATCTTTACGGAGATTCTGGAACTTGGTGGTTTCCTTCAAGCTTTCGGCCACCGGCGTTTCAATGCCCAGGAAAACCTTTGTGAAACGGGCCGCGCGCATCATCGACAGCAGGTCTTCGTCCTCGGCCAGGTTCAGGGAAGCCTCGGTATAAAGGGTGAAGGGAAAGTTGTGCTCGCGCATCCATTCGACCAGGCGCGGAAGGAGGGCCTTCACGCTTTTCTTATTGCCGATGAAGTTGTCGTCCACCATAAAGACCGAGCCGCGCCAGCCGAGGCGGTGAAGCTGGTCGAGTTCCGCGCACACTTGGTCGGGGGTTTTAGTGCGCGGGCGGCGCCCGTAGATTTCGATGATGTCGCAGAACTCGCAGGTGAAGGGACACCCGCGCGAAAACTGGACCGACATGGAACTGTAGTGTCGTAGCGAGACCAGGTGCATGTCAGGGAGCGGAACGCGCGTGACATCGACCATTTGCTTGTCGACGTAGTGCGGCTTGGCGGTTCCCCTCTCGAGGTCCTCGGCAACCTGGGTGATCATCTCCTCGGCTTCGCCTTCCACGATGTGGTCGGCTTGGGAAATCGATGAATCATGAGTGCTCGTAATGGGACCGCCTACGACCGTTCGCTTGCCGTGTTGCTTGGCGCGGGCAATCAGCCCTTGCATCGAGGGACCTTGCACAATCATGCCGCTGAAGAACACCACATCGGCCCACTTCAAGTCTGAATCTTTCAGCCGGTGGACGTTCAAATCCACCACGCGCTTTTCCCAATGTTTGGGCAGCATCGCGGAAATGGTAAGCAGTCCCAGGGGAGGAAACGCCGAACGCTTGCCCTGGAAGGGCAGAGCGTGCTTGAAGCTCCAAAAAGTGTCGGGAAATTCCGGATAAACCAGCAGAACCTTCATAGATATCCCTCCCGGGTGAGAGCGATGGAAACTGCTTGTCACTGTGCGCCGCAAACGGTGCCGCGACGCATCCTGACTCCAGGGCTTTCGCTTCGAAGTCCTGTTCTTTCTTTGGCCCTTGGCTCTTGCAGACCCCAGTACAGCAGGAAGGTGACACTAATGGGCGGCTGGCTGCTCAAAAATGCAAATGATCTGCTGGCCTAATTCCCCACGTGGCAGGTTCCGCAAAACGCGCCTCAGTTTATCACTATTAGAGCGTGCGCTCCAGCAAAAAGCTCCGCCGGGATTTTCTTTTTGCACCCCGGCAATGGGGCCTGGAATCCCACTCTTAAATCTCCGCACCCCCATTAAAATATTCCCGGTGGCGTCTTGTCTGTTCAAAATTGCCCACTTGGGCACAAAAATCTTACCGCGCGGGAACCCTCCGAAAAGAGACGTCCATCAAGAGCCCAGACGGGGCGCCCAAGGACGGGGAGGGTGCCCGTCCCGACGCCGCCGGCATGGCCATCTTGGCCATGACTGCGCACGGACGGGACGCCCATGCCACAGCGGGCGATACGCCGGCGCTATCTCCCCGTCCGCAACTTTCTTCCCTGCCGCCTGACGCAACGCTATGCAAAAAACGGCCGCGATGCATCAAGACAAACCTTCACCTTCTACTTCTATTTCGCGCACCCAGCCATCACCACGCTATGCTATAGCTCCGGGAAACCAAATCGGGTAGAATGCGCAGGCAGTTGGTGCATTGGTGAGTTACACCCTTAACTTGAAACGCCAAAAAAGACCGCCTCCTGCGGCAGGAGATGCTTATGACGGAAACCACTTCAGGTTCTTCCCTCGATGTTCGAGGTTTGATCTTGGTACCCGCTGTAATTACCCTGGCGATCACCTTGTTGCGGTTGGCCGGAGAACTTGGCCATCGGTCGCATATACTCTTCAACACCGCGGCCGGCGGAGGCATGGCAATTATCGGAATATCCTGGCTGCCATTTATTTTCGGGCCGTACTTCGCGGTCAAACTCGTGCGGGCGGGGCATGGGCCATCCGGCGCCTGGAAAACCTTCGGGCTAACCGTGCTCGGAATTGTCATCCTCATGGTCGGGGGCGTCATAGGGTTTGGGCCCCAGATTAAGTTCCCCGGAAGGGAAATCCTGGGAATTCTGCTGATGGTGCTCGGTCCGGCCCTGGTCATCTTTGGCTGGCCCGCCCTCTTCAAGGTGCTGGTCGCGTACGGTTACGCGGCACGGATCCCCGTGGTGATCCTGATGTTCTTTGCTCTGCGCGGGCAATGGGGAACGCATTACGACGCTCTGCCCGCTGGCTACTCGGGTACGTCATTTCTCCGCGAGTACATGATGCTCGCTGTTCTGCCCCAGATGGTCATCTGGATCGCCTTCACGGTGCTGGTGGGCGCGCTTGTCGGCTCCCTGGTATGCGCCCTGGCGTTTCGTGGCAAGACGACGTCCGTGGCGGCTTGATATCGAGTCATTTCTCCGGCAACAAAAGCGTATGCGAGAAGTGTGCGCGCTGATGGAACCACCATGCATCGAATACGGGAGAGTGCCCAGTGATCATCGCTGACCTGGCGGAAATCGCCGGCCGCACCTATCCGGCGCGACGCCGAACCCAGAATCTGGTGGGAGGACCCGGCCCCATCCAGGCAAGAAACTTCTCGATGGGGTGTGTGACGCTCGAACCCCATGGCGGCCAGGTTCCGTGGCACAATCAGGAGCAGGAAGAGATTTACCTGATCCTTGAGGGTGACGGCGAAATGTGCCTGGGCGCCGAGAGAGCGGCGGTCAAGTCAGGCCAAGCCGTTTACATTCCCCCCCAAGTTTTTCACCAACTCACCAACACGGGCGCCACACCGATGCGCATGATCTACTGCTACGGACCGGCGGGCGACGTTGCGCATTGGCGCCAGGAACTGGATGGGACACTGCCCCGCGCAGGTGTGGACGCTCCGGCGCTCCCGTCCGGTGCGCAGCCTCAATGCACGGAAGAACCCAAGGCGTGAACATGGAAAATCAGAAGGACCCATCAGTTGGAATCATCATGAACGGCGTTACGGGGCGGATGGGTCTGAACCAGCACCTGCGCCGTTCGATCGGCGCCATCATGAAACAAGGCGGCATCAGGATCAGCGACGCGGAAAGAATCGTGCCGCGTCCGCTCCTGGTGGGGCGGAGCGCCGCCAAGCTTGAGGCGATCTCCCGGGAGTTCGGCGGCCTGCCGTGGACAACCCAGCTCGATGGGGCGCTTGCCGATCCGCAATATTCCATTTATTTCGACGCCCAGACGACGGTCCAACGCTTTCAGGCGGTCAGCAAAGCCATCGCCGCGGGCAAGCACGTCTATTGCGAAAAGCCGGTCGCGGAAACTCTGGAAAGGTCGCTCGAGCTCTACCGGCTGGCGGAATCTGCGGGAATCAAGCACGGCGTGGTTCAGGACAAGCTGTGGCTGCCGGGCCTCGTGAAGCTGCAGCGGTTGCGCGACATGGGCTTCTTTGGACGCATTCTTGCCGTGCGCGGGGAATTCGGCTATTGGGTTTTTGAAGGCGATACCATTCCCGCACAGCGCCCCTCATGGAACTACCGCAAGGAGGACGGCGGAGGAATTATCCTCGACATGTTCTGCCACTGGCGCTACATCCTCGACAACCTCTTCGCCCCGGTGAAGGCCGTTTCCTGCCGCGGCACAACTCACATCGCCGTCCGGCGGGACGAGGAAGGCAAGCCTTACGAGTGCACGGCGGACGATTCGGCCTACGCCACGTTCGAGCTCGAAGGCGGCATCCTTGCGCCGTTCAGCTCATCGTGGTGCGTGCGAGTTCGTCGCGACGACCTGCTTACCCTTCAGGTGGACGGCACGAAAGGCTCGGCGGTGGCAGGGTTGCGCGACTGTTGGATTCAGCCTTATGGCGCAACACCGCGACCCGTGTGGGATCCGGACGTCCCCAGCGCGCTCGATTATTTCGCCGGATGGCAAAAGGTGCCAGAGCAGGAAGTGTACGAGAACGCCTTCAAACGGCAATGGGAGTTGTTCCTCCGCCACGTCGTGAAGGATGAGCCATTCCGTTGGAATTTGCTGGAAGGCGCTAAGGGTTTGCAACTCGCCGAAAAAGGCCTGGAGTCCTGGAACAAGCGCGCGTGGGTGGACGTCGGCCCGCTCTAAATAACCGCCGATACCGCAGGGACTGCTTTCCAGCCCTGCAGCCTTTCATCGCGCCATGATTTTGACGGCGACGCCATGTTGTAAGTCCGGCAGATCCGAGCCCGAGGGCAACGACATTCTGGCCACCTTGAGATCCCGAAAGAGGGGAATACGATGAAACGGATTCAAAAGGCAATTATGGTTTTAGCTGTGTTAACGCAAGTCTCCATTATCGTTGGTTGCGTGGGGCATGTCTTGGCGGGGATCCCGTTGCAAAAGCAGGTCGCCGGAGGCGGCACCGTGAACCTGCCAGCCGGGACCATGAATATTGACTGCAATAGCCAGCTAACCATCACGCAGACAACTACGTTGGTTGGACAAGGTCGCGACGTTACCGTCCTTAACGATTCGTGTCCGACGGGCGACACTGTCTTGGTTAGTCTTACCAATACGGCAGTGGTTTTGATTAAAGACGTGGGTATCACGCATGTTGGCGGAACCGACGTCCGTTTGACCGGCGGCACGGGGTGCTGCGACACCATCGTGAAACGCACGTTGCGGCTGGAATCGGTCGACTTGGAGGGGGCGACCAATTGCCTTGAATCAGACGGCCAGAACCTCCTTTTCGTCGAGGGCAGCTTCGTGCATGCCTGCACAAATGATGGCGCACAGCTCGGTTCTTTTGGTGTCACCCTGCACGACAATTGGATTGGCCAGAACGGGCATAATGGCGTGACCTTTGTCGGCACTGGCTTCTGTGCCGCATGTACGGGAAACGAATACTGGCTCAATGCGGCGCATGGCCTTGTTTACGATGTCACGACCGCAGACGCACGGCATGTCGGCGACTACATTGACTCCAATGGTGATGTCGGTTTGGTTGTCAACGGGGTGCGAGACTTCACCTTCAACGATGGCTGGATCGGATCAAACCAGAATGGCGGCGCAACAATCGGCAACACGCAAATTGGCACAGTACTCGTCGGCAACATCACTAATAATTTCGGGCCCAGTCTCGTCCTCACCCAGACGACGGGCCCATTTCGCATTAGCGGTAATGTGAGCTCGCTTAAGCGTGTTTCGTGTGACGCGATCATAAATGGCACGTGCGTCGACCTTAATACGATGTAGATGCCAACGTGTGTCTACTGACTCCTGATCTTATGGCTTCAAGCTCACCGCTTTTCCAGTGCGAATGGATTCTATCGCGGCGTCGATGATTTCGTTTACTCCCACATTCAATTCTGCTGAGGACGGGTCTTCAATCGGTTTGTTATTCCGGACACAGTCCACGAAATAGGCGATTCCATCCATTTTCTCGGGTGGCAGCAAATGTAGTGGCACGGGCGTCCCGCTCGGATTCTTAACGTTGGCATCTTTATGGGCCGGATGATAAAGCAATCCATCGCCCATCACCAGAAAACTCCCCTTGGGGCCGTAGAACTCCGCCTGGCCCTTGCCGTAAGGCCAATCCCAGGAGGGCATCAGGATAGCGGTCGCGTCCGCGTACTCGAGCAAGACCACTGCGTCGTCCTCGACTTCGTTGTGCTGAGCCGTCTTGAGCTTGAGTGAATAGGCAAAGACGCGCTCCGGCCGTCCCTTTGTCCACATTGCCCAGTTCGCGCCGTAGCAGGCGAAATCCATCAGAGCGCCGGCGCCATTCTTCTTGGGATCGTAGAGCCAGGCGGCGAATTCTTTCGAGGTGCCGATCTCTTTCGGGCCCTCGTGCCCGAACTGGGCGATGATCTTCTGGATGGGACCGAGTTCGCCCGCCTTCAGGCGCGCGGCGGCTTCCTGCGTCGCGGGCGACCATGTGTTCCAGTAGTTCACCATCAGCTTGATGCCGGCCTCCTTCGCCACGCGGGCCATCTCGCGGGCGTCCGCGCCGCTTGCTGCCATGGGTTTTTCGGTGAAGTAATGGATGTGCCGCTGGGCGCAAGCGCGCAGGATGGCGAGATGCTGATTGTTAGCCGTCGTCACGATGACGGCCTCAGGTTTCATCTGGTCGAGCATCTCGGTGCAATCGCTGAAGAATTTGACGCTCGCGGGAACCAGCGCCTTTGCCTTCGCAATCAGTTCCGGGTGCGGGTCGGAAACGGCCACCAGCTCCGCATCCGGGGTTTTAAGCAGCGTCGGCATCCGGCCCCAGACGTGATCGTGGTCAAGGCCGACGATGGCGAAGCGAGTCTTCGCCGCCTGGGCAAATCCCATGCTCACTCCCAGGCTGAAAAGAAGAATCAAGAGGAACAGTTTTTTCATGGCAGCACCCTTTTAAACAAGTTGAAATTGTGGCGCGGATTGGACACGCGTCAAATCTACTCGCGGGAGCGCCCGGACGCAAGGGTGAATCGCGCCGGCGCGCGCGCACAGTTGCATCTTCTCTTCGAGGGGTGGAATAATACGGTGACGGGTCGCGCCTCGAGCGACCGGCGGATGTTTCCGCGACCATGCGTAAAGTTGCGTGGCCTCGATACTCTGTTCTGACTGCCTCCACGGGTGACTTGCGCGCGAGGCGTTCGTTTTAATTATTGCTCAGGCCCTGGACGTGTTCATGAAATGGTATCAGCGTCACCTGTCGAAAAGTTCGTTTTTGCCCCTTATCCTCGCTCTCCTATTGACCACTGTGGCCCCCTCCTATTCCCTGGGCGGCCAGAGAATTGCGCAAAAGACGGCGGCAGCAAGCGAAAGTGTGGCTTGGGAAAAGTTCCTGATCAAAGGCGAACCGCAGCCTACACTTCGATTACCCGTGGCGCATCAGCACGCCGCGACAGGATGCTACGGATACCTCTACGTCTCCCGGGACGAGATTTGGTATGAAGTCTTAACCCCTGCTAGCGACCGTGATCACGCCTTCCGCTTTCCGCGCGCGACGTTAACAGACGCCCGGCAATGGAGGTTCATGGGCAGCAGCATGCCTGAGGTGGAGTTTAAATTCTCGAACGGAAAGACGTATCATTTTTTCAGGGTCCGGGAAGGATTGGTGGATCAACCCAACGCATCACCCAAGCTCAGATGGGAGGACGTTTTATCTTGGGAACCCCTGGCCCAGGCGACCCTCAACTTCGAATCAACGGTGCGCATTGCTGAAGAGCGCCAAGCCGCGCTGGCTCCCAAACCCGTTCCTACCGTCAGTTTGACCGTGGACCCAAGCACGGTCGAAAAGGGCCATCCGGTGACTCTTACATGGACCTCCGGGAATGCCACCAGCCTTGACCTTGAGCCCGGCATTGGCCCTGTCCCGGGCAGCGGTTCGAGAAGCATCGTGCCCACAGAATCGACCACCTATATTCTCACCGCTCAGGGGCCCGGAGGCGGCAGCAACGCCAGCGGCCAAGTGACCGTCAACGCCCCGCCGTTACCGCCGGCGATTGTCCTGGTCGATCCTTCGGCCGCGGCCACTGGCCAGGCGCTTGATGTCAGTAAGTCACCCCTCATCATTCGCGGCATCGTTATGGATAGCACTGGTATCCCTATCGTCACCATTAACGGCCTTCCCGCAGCTTTGCGACCCAAGAGCTCCCAGGCAACGGAGTTCACTTCTGACCCACTTGTCCTTCAGCCGGGCGAGAACCGGTTTGAGATTGCGGCCACGAACGCCGCCCACGCCGAAGCCAAAGTTGTCTTTGTCGCTCGCTTCACACCTCCCGCGCCGCCCCCACCAAAACCGACCGAGCCAACCAATGCGAAGGGCCTGGCCAAATCGGATATCCTCGATCTCTTGAAAGGTGACGTGCCGAGCGCCCAGATTGCCAGACTGGTGAATGAACGCGGCATCAAGTTTGCGCCAACCGAAGACGACATCAAGGAAATTCGTGCCGCTGGCGGCGGTGATGACCTCATCGCCGCGCTGAAGCAATCTGCAACTCCCGCCAAGCAATGACTCTGCTTGTACGCTATTCCATTTCGATCGTATGTTTACCTTGGGGAAGAACCAGGCACACACCATCACCATTACTTAGGACTTCCCCCACGCCGCTTGAGCCATCACAGAGCACGGCGGTGGGCTTTCGATTCAGCCGGACAAAGCAGCGCCCGCGAGATTCATAGGTAAGCCTTAAGTGTGGTCCGGTCCGTTCTGCCCCGAGGATTGTGCCATTAATGCCCTCGATGTGCAGCGCGTTCTGGCCGGCACTCTCAGTCTCGGTACGCGTTGAGACCTTGTGCTCGCCGGCGGGAATCAGAACTTGAGAATCAGACCGGCACGGCCATTCCCGGCCGTCGAGGTAAACGGCTCTCCCGCGCGTATCGGTCCGCCAAATGAGCTGGCGCCGCGCGCGGACCGTCCCCTCTTCCGTCGCACCACCGGTCATCTGCTGCGCGCCCAGAACGAAAGGGACCAGCCGCATATCATCCGCAGAGAAGGTGCTGTACGCGTAAAGCGTGATCAAATCCACATTCGCGGCAACATTGGCGAGCAATTCATAAAGTTCCAACCCGCGAGGCCGATTGAGCGGGGTTCCCGGCGGAATTCTGTCTACGACGTTGACATCCAGGGAAAATGGCGTGCCCGGTTGAAGCCTTGGACGGTAGTATTCCCCAATCGCCTTGTAGCGGTCCGGGCTGGAATTCCACACGGTGTAGGGATCCTCGATCTCAACGCCGAAGCCGAATTTATTTTGCAGCGCCAGCAAACGCGCAGGATCAACGCCATAACGCTCCGTCACGGTGGGATCGCGCAGCGCGTCAATGAAGGTGAGCGTTGTCTGAAGGTAAGGCTTTTGAGTCTGGCAACCCGCCAGAATTTCCAGGAACTTCTGCGTCAACTGAGTGATCAACTCAACACGAAACTCCTGGAGTTCGCTCGCGAGCTTCGGGTTCCGCGGCCCATACGATGGCGAACCGCGCTCGAACATCTTGCGCGGGTCCACTCCGTAGCGCTGCTCGAACATTTGCCGAAACGTGGGATGCATGGGGGTGAAGTCTTTCGGATGTTTGAAGATGCCGGGCATTCCCTCAAAATACAATTCGGCAAAATCCACGCCGTCCCAGTCATAATCGAGCACCAGGCGCCGCGTGAGTTCCGTCACGGCCTGGAAGCAGGGGGGATCTTCGAGCGCCATATTGGGGCGCCAATCCATGAGAGCCGGACGCCCGTTGGCCGTCACCTCGCGCCATTGCGGGTGCTGGTCCCAGAACTCCTGGCTGACCATGGGGTATTCCAGCCAGGCGTACACGGCGATCCCTTCCCGATGGGCCGCCGCGATGAAACGCGGAGCAAACTCCTTGAAACCGTCCGAGCCGTAAAAAGCCCCGAGATGGACTTCGCGGACAGACCAACTCTTCAGTTGCGCCACGATCACCGCCGGGTCGTCTTTGGGCTCGCCGCCCGGGTCGATGTAAACGCAGAGATTGTCCGCGGCGAGGGTCGGGACGATGTGCAACTCATCGGCAATCGCCTGCGCCAGGAAAGGCAGGTATTGGAAAACCATTCCTTCCCGAGGCTCGAGCGGAACGCCGCTGTAAATGAACCGCCCTTGCCCGCGGTTGCCCGCGACCACCAGTGGGGATTTGGAGTCGTTTGCCAATACCTGAAGCGGACGGCCCATCTTGATGCGAGAGTAAGCCAACCGGCGCGGGAGTTCCACAGAGTCCTGAGCATAGTTCTCCCAATCGTATCGCCTGATCGTGCGGCGCGTGCCAGTGGCCTTGACCCCTAACTTTTCCGCCAAGGGGGTGGAGCCATCCAGCAGCAGTGGCATCCCGCCCTCAAGGTCGTGGACAATAGTCTGAACCAGCATGGGAGCAAGTTGCTGCCCTTCGTCCTCGGGAACAATCAGCAGCGGGGGACGGCCCCGTTGCCATGATCCGTAACTTTCGGCGGCGACCTCCCGCACCTGAAATCCCACCGTGGAAAGCGCGCGCGAAATGGCGGGATAATGTCTTCCGCTGAGGGAGAGGATCACAGCTTGCGGGACGCGGGCGTAATGAATGTTTTCCGCTTCCTGGCCACCGCAGGTCCAAATCGCGGCCAGTAACCAGCACAGGAGCGTGCCGGTCAACATCCTGTGAAGTTTGCGCATTGGCGGGATTATACTTGTGAGGAGGGGCTCGTGTCACATAGATCGGATGATCGGGAGATCGGGTGATCGGATGAACATAGAACAACCCAAATCGAATTCGTTTCTTGCTCACCCGATCTCCCGATCTCCCGATCTCCCGATTCCTCGGCTCACGCGCCTCGACGTGGCGGGGGCCTTTGGCGACATCGGCGTGCTCTTTCCCATCGCGATTGCCCTGATCACCTTGAATCACCTGAATCCCACTGCGTTGTTTCTGACGGCGGGGCTCACCTATTGTCTTGCGGCGCGCTACTTCCGGATTCCCATCGCGGTGCAACCCTTCAAAGCTGTGGCGGCAATTGCCCTCGCCCTTTCGCTCACGCCCTCGGAGGTTGCCAGCGCCGGTTTATTGATGGGTGCGCTCTTGCTTTTCGTGGGGGTCACCAACCTTGCGGGATGGTTGGCGAAGCTTTTCACTCTGCCCATCGTCCGCGGAATTCAACTGGGGTTGGGTCTGGTGCTGTTGCGCGAGGGTTTGCGATTGGTGATGGGCTCCCGGGGCGGGCCATCCCTTCCCGGCGGGGAGCTCACGGCGTGGCTCGTCGCCCTTGGCGGGGCCGCGTTATTGCTGGCTTTGCGGGATTCCAGGCGTTTCCCCGCCGCGCTCGCCTTGTTGGCTTCGGGAATCATCTTGGGCGTTGTGTTCCAGAGTGGCAAGCTCCCCCCATTGAGTTTTTCTCCCGTGCCCCTCGAAGTGCTCCACCCTCGACTGGCCGAGCTCAAGAGGGTCCTGCCCCTGCTCGTCGTACCCCAATTCGCCCTGACGTTCGGCAATTCCATCGTGGCGACGGAGGACACCGCACGGATTCTTTACGGCAAGCAGGCGCACCGCGTCACCGTGCGTGCCCTCAGCATGAGCATCGGCATCTTGAATCTGGTGAGCGCGGCGATTCAGGGCGCGCCACTGTGTCATGGATCGGGCGGGATCACGGCGCACTATCGCTTCGGCGCGCGCACTCCCAAGTCAAGCTACGTCATCGGTGGCGTTTGCATCCTGCTGGCGCTTTTCGGTGCGGCCGCCGTGGGATTGCTGCATTTGATTCCTCTCGCCGTCCTGGGAGTTTTCCTGGTGTACGTTGGAATCCAACACGCCGCCTACGTGCGGGACCTCATCCAGCGCTGGCCGCAACTCATCATTGCCTTGAGTGTGGGCGTGGTCTCTTTCCTCACCAACCTGATGTGGGGCGCGCTGCTGGGGTTTGCCCTCGAGGGGATTCTCTGGATTTACAGACGCGTTCGTGGCACAGGCATCCAGACTGCGTGAGGGCATGGCCAAGATGGCCATGCTCACTAGAATCGAGTCCAATATGAAAAACTACCGCCTCGCGCTGCTTCCGGGCGACGGGATCGGCAAGGAAGTCATTCCCGCCGCGGTCCAGGTTCTCCATGCTGCGGCGCGAGAATTCACCCTTTCGTTCGAACCGTTCGACTGGGGGTGCGAATACTATCTGCGCCATGGCCGGATGATGCCGGAGGACGGCCTGGAAACTTTGCGCCCGTTCGACGCGGTCCTGCTCGGCGCGATCGGCCATCCCACGGTCCCCGACCACATTTCTCTCCGCGACCTTCTGCTGCGCATTCGGTTTGAGTTCGATCTCTACATGAATCTGCGCCCGGTGGAGATTCTGCCCGGCATTGAATCGCCCTTGCGCGGCAAACGCCCGGAAGACGTCAACATGCTCTTCGTTCGGGAAAACTCCGAAGGCGAGTATGCGGGGGTGGGTGGCCGCTTCAAGCGCGGCACTCCGGACGAGGTCGCCATTCAGCAGTCGGTGTTCACGCGCAAAGGCGTGGAGCGCGTGGTCCGTTACGCCTTCCAGCAGGCCCAGGGGCGGCCGCGCAAGCGCCTGGCGAGCGCCACCAAATCCAACGCCATGCAATACACCATGGTGTTATGGGACGAAGTTGTGCGCGAGGTGGCAAGCGATTTTCCCGACGTCCAGGTGGCCAGCTATCACGTGGATGCGCTTGCCGCACGCATGATTACTCATCCGGAAAGCCTTGACGTGGTGGTGGGCTCAAACCTCTTCGCCGACATCCTCACAGATTTGGGAGGCGCTTTGCAAGGCAGTCTAGGACTTGCCGCCAGCGCCAACATAAATCCTGTGGAGCGCCGCGGGCCACCGATGTTCGAGCCCGTCCACGGCAGCGCGCCCGACATCGAGGGTCGGGGCATTGCCAATCCCATCGCCGCCATCTGGGCTTCTGCAATGATGTTGGAACACCTGGGCGAAGCCGCCGCGGCGGCGCGGGTGATGACCGGGCTGAGAGCGGTGATGGCCGCAGGCCGCGTGCGCACGCCTGATCTGGGCGGGAAGAATACCACCCAGGAATTCGCTGCGGCGGTGGCGGAGCAGGTCAAGATGTGAGCGCGTCGGGCGGGTCCCCCTCGCCTTCACCTTTGGCCACGCGGCGGAACTTCCCCAGGTAATAAAGCATGACGCCGAACATGCCGCCCATCAGAAGCACCAGCGGGAAAAGCGGATGGATGTGCGGATTGGGCTGCGTTGCCGCCTGAATGACCTCGTGGAGCATGAGAACGAAAAACAAGTTTATCACGATGCTCATGTATCCCGCCATATCATTGAGCATCGGGAGCGCCCGCGCGCGTTGAGTGGGGGAAAAGTCGCTCATGCTGCGCGAGCCGACATGAATCGCGCCGGGGAATCGTTGGCCGACGTACGGTATGATCAGGAAAACCGCGCAGGTGAGAGCCTGCGCGCCAAACATCACCCACAGGATGTCGGGACTTCCCCATCCGTCGGCAACCTCGGCGGCATTGAAGTGCGTCGGCATGCGCGGCGGGAGTTTGGGAAGATTGGTTTGAATTACGAAATAGGAATAGGCAACCAACACGAGCGAGATGAGCCGGAGCATGAGTAGGTCCTCTCGCGACATCTTATATCCATTTGCATGTAAGTCATTTTAATTTCTATAAGATCACAGGTAGGTGGCAATTACATCCGTGTGGGGCCGATTTAGCGCCATTGGGTGGCTCACCCTGCCAGCGCTTGATCAAGGTCGTCGATCAGATCCTCGACGGCTTCGATTCCCACCGAGAGGCGCACCAAGCCGTCAGTGATGCCGATAGCCTGCCGCTGTTCCGGCGCCACGGCCCGATGGCTGGTGGAAGCAGAGTGCACAATCAGCGAGCGCGTATCGCCCAGGCTGGCGGCGCGGAAAAAAATCTTCACGCCATCCATGACGCGCTTGCCACCCTCGTAACCTCCCTTCACCTCGAAACTCATCATGGCGCCAAATGCTTTCATTTGCCGCCGGGCCAGTTCGTGTCCGGGATGGCCGGGGAGCCCCGGGTAGTTGACGCGTTCCACCTTGGGATGTTGGGCCAGGAACTCGGCGACCTTCTGCGCGTTGGCACAGTGCACAGGCATGCGCACGTGGAGAGTGCGGATGCCCCGCAGCATCAACCAAGCCGTGAACGGGCTCATGACTCCGCCAAAGTCGCGCAAGACGTCACGGTTCAGGTGCTCAATATATTCTTTCGTTCCGATCGCGACGCCGCCCATCGCGTCGCCGTGCCCGCACAGATACTTGGTGGCAGAGTGAACCACTATGCTGATTCCCAACTTCAGCGGCTGCTGGAGGGCCGGCGAGGCAAAGGTATTGTCCATCATGGAAGGGATTCCGTGCGCCCGGGCAATTCCGGCCAGCGCGGCGATGTCGAGAATCTCCAGGATGGGATTGCTGGGCGATTCAAAATAAATCAGGCGCGTGTTGGGCTGAATGGCCTTTTCGAAGTCCTCCGCGCGGGTGGATTGCACGAAGGTTGTGGAGGCGCCCATGGCCGGGAGTTTGCGGTTGAGAAAATTGTAGGCGGCGCCATACAAGGAACGCGCTGCCACCACGTGGTCGCCGGCCTTCACGCAGGCCAGGATGGCGGAGGAGACGGCCGCCATGCCGGTCGAAAAGGCTTGCGCCGCCTCGCCCGCCTCCAGCGCCGCAACCTTTTCCTCGAGCGCATGGACCGTGGGATTTCCATAGCGCGTGTACATGTACCCTGGCTTCTCGCCGGAGTACAGCGCGGTCATTTCATCAGAATCCACGGCAGCGAATGTGGTGGACTGATAAATGGGCGTGTCGACAGCCCCCGTGACCTTGCAGGGAGCTTCGCCTGCATGCACAGCCAGCGTTGCGAATCGATGAATGTCGCTCATGGCACACCTCGCGATTGCAGATTTCCTGACTCACTTCAGAGGAGAACAAGGTTATCGTGCCGGGAGCATGATTGGGAAGAGCCGATTGCATTTTGGATTCTAGATTTTGGATGGGCCTTCCAACCAGCCCTTAGTTCCCTCCTTACCGGAAGATGATGAGTTCGAGAAGGTTGCAAATCCAAAATCTAAAATCCAAAATGAATCGGTTGTGCCGCTGGACATCACCAGAGGAAATGAATAGACTTTTGTGTGGGGAAACCGAAGTTCTTAAGGGGAGGAAAGACCATGGCTCATTGCCCTGAATGCGAGGCGGCGATTGAAATCGAAGACGACGTCGAAGAAGGGGCGAAATTGGATTGCCCGGATTGCGGAGCAGAACTAGAGGTGGTGAACACCAACCCGATTGAACTCGACGTCATTTCCAGTGGGGAAGAAGACGAGGAAGATGGGACCTGGTGATATGAGCTTCCGCAACCTGACGAGCAGTGTCTTGCCCGGCGGCAACCCGTTTAGACGGAGATCTCTCCGCCGCGCGCAGAAACTGGCTGCCCTCACGCTGATGCTCCTGGGAGGGATTTTGCTTTCGGGTGCCTTGGCAGGATGGGGGAAGGATAAGAGGCCTACGTCCCGAACGGTATCGGGCGTGGTGATGGACGAGACGGAGAACTTCATCCAAGGCGCCATAGTTGAATTGACGGATCTCCAAACCAAGAAGGTTTTGGATATCTACTCGCAAAAAGGGGGTCAGTATCAGTTCACAGACCTCCGCTTTGACCACGACTATACGGTGCAAGCCACTTACAACGGGTTGTCTTCCGACGTACGGCAGGTCAGCTCGATTGACACGCGCTGGACCTTGGTTCTGAACCTCACCCTCCTCAAGCCAACCAAATGAACGGCCATCGCTGCCGCCGCTCAGTACGCGGGAGTGATCACGCGCAGAGCGCGCGGGACCACTTCAATGGTGGCGGGTAATTCCTGTAAGAATTCGCCGTCGCCGAACAACTCCATCCGTGCAGCTGAGCGCAAGGTGATCTTGCGCGCTTGAAAGTATTTGATTCGCGGGTGATGCAAATGTTCGCCGCGGTAGGCGCGAGGAACCCACCGCAGTAGTTCGAGGCGGCTCATATAGGGGATGATACAAATATCCAAGAGACCATCGTCGAGCTTGGCGCGCGGCGCCAATCGGATGCCACCCCCGTAGGAAGCGTTATTTCCGACTACTGCAAACACCACATCTCCGGAGAAAGACTCGCCATCCGCAATGATTTCGAGCGATTGCGGCCGGTATTCGCGCATGCAACGAAGGAGTGACCACGTGTAAGCAAGCGATCCGCTGAGCCATCGCGCGTGCTCGTTGGCATAATGGGTGACCGTTGAGTCAAACCCAACCCCGGCGATGCAGCCGTAAATCGCCGCCCCTGCCTGGGCAACATCTATCTCCCGAACCTGACCCTTCAGCAGCGCCGCAGCCGCAGATTGCACGTCCATGGGCATGCCTACACCCTTCGCGAAATCGTTGCCCGTGCCCAACGGCAACAATCCCAGGGGAATGTCTGATCTGAATAGTCCGTTGATGACATGGTGGTGCGTACCGTCGCCGCCGGCGGAAACGATGAGATCGGGCTTTTCTTCACGCGCTCCCCGCGCCAGCTCCATCAGGTGCTGGGAGCTTTGGCTCTCCCGGACATCGAATCGAACGCGTTGCCGGCGGAAGACTTTGAGCGCGCGTTCGAGTAACCGGCGCGCCTTGCCTCGCTTCGCGGTAGGGTTGAGTAGGATGATGACTCTCACGGGTACGCGGGGGAAGAATGCAGAATTGGCAGAAGGAAGTCAAGGCGGAGCATTCAACCCCGAGGGCTCTGCGCCTTTTCTGAAAGGAATACCCCCTGGCGTCGGGCCAGACAAGCGGCCCCGCGTGAATGGTGATTGCTTCTCCTGTCAATGGGTGCGTTGAATTGCCATGATCGTAAGGTCGTCCAGCAGAGGCTGTCCGGAACGGAAGGTGCTCAAATCATCCAGGCAAGCACAAATCAACGCTTCAGGGGCCAAATCGGGTTTCTGCGTTAGGAACTCCATCAAGCGTGTCTCGCCATATTCTTCGTTTGTTTGAGACCGGGCTTCGGAGACCCCGTCAGTATACAGCAACAGGGTTTCACCTGGGGCCAGGTGCACATGTCGCGTGGAGTAGCGGCCATCGCAGAACATGCCAATCGGAACGCCGGCGGCTTCCAGGCGGGTGACTTTCCCTTGTTGACCAACCAGCGCAGGACAATGTCCGGCATTGCACAGCTCAATCCCACCCAACGAATCCGCCCGTCCACAGATAAGCGTGGCAAAAAAAGTGGACATCGTTGTCTCGCAGAAAATGCGGCTGGCACGCTCGACGAGCACCTGGGCAGGGAGGTCCGTGGCCGTCAGGGTCCGAAAAATGGCGTGGAGCTGCGACATCAGCATGGAAGCAGCAACCCCTTTCCCCGATACGTCCCCGAGGGCGAAGAAGAGGTTTGTTGATCCATTCTCGCGCACCACCAAGTCACAGTAGTCACCGCTCACCAGGCCCAGGGGGCGGTAGTGATACGAAACGGTCCAGCCGCCGAATCGTAAGTTTGTTTCCGGTAGTAACCCACGCTGAAGCTGGCCGGCAAGTTCAAGATCCTGCTCCAGCGCGCGGCGTTGATCCGCACTCAGGTGGTCAAGACACAATCTAACTAAGGGGTCAGCGAGGAGGCGGTCTTTCTCAACGGATTCATTGCAGACCTCGCAAAGTCCATAGGTCCCTGCTCCCATGCGCGCCAATGCGGCGTCAACTTCGTTCAATAGTTCTGTGATGCTGCCTTGCAGGCCAACAGCCTCTGCAGTGGATTCCAACCTTTGGCGTCGCTCAACTAACTGATCGCGTAAGTATGACTCGGTGATATCCGGCATAGTCTTCCCCTGGCTGAACCTTGGCCGCGCGACGAACCTCTTCCCAGCAGCGATACACGGCCCGTTTCTAATTAGATTCCCCTGTCCTTCATTCTGGCACAAGAAAAATAGCAACGGGAACCCGGTTCTTGCGATCGTCCCCCAATAGATGTGGTAGCTTGGACCCGGCGATTGCAGACGACGGTGCAGCGTACGAAGAACAAGGGGATGAAAATCGCGCGAGAACAATGTACCCCAGGGCACCATGACGCCCGCGTTGTATCTGGAAGGCAACATGGAGAATTCGGCGGGTTCCAACCTGGAAGGTCACTGAAGGGTGTTGGTGGAGGTCTGGAACGCTTCCGTGTCCACCCCCAGCGGCTCCGGCCGAGTTCGTGGATTTAAGCGGCAGGGGATCGAACCGTCGCAGCTTCACTTCAGAGATGGCTACCTCCGACCGGCGCCCGCTAGTCTCTGACGAACGGCGGCGGCCCGGTCGCCGCGCCTCTGCGGTGAGACGGATTTCATCAGAATGAATACGCCGTGCATTCCGCCAAGCGAGACAAGGATGAGGGCTGTCTGGTAGACTTCTGGGCTTGCTGTGAGGAGGAATCAAGGTGCTTAGAAGAACAGGTCTCTGCTCGCTGGTCGCCATTATCCTGCTTGGATGGAGCGCGCCGCTCAAGCCCGACGCGAATCCCAGTTTCCCCAACCGGCCAAAACTGGTCGTGGCGCTGGTGATTGACCAGTACCGCTACGACTACCTGATACGCTTCCGGCCATATTTTGTTAAAGGCGGCTTCAACCGGCTCCTGGATAGCGGGGCCGTCTTTACCGACTGCCGGTACGATTACGCCACCACTACGACTGGTCCCGGGCACGCCACTTTGCTGACGGGCGCCTATCCCAACGTCCACGGGATCATTGAGAACAATTGGTACGACAGGGACCGGCAGCGCGAGGTCTATTGCGTGGAGGATTTGAGCACGCGCATGGTGGCTAACCGCGAGAAGGCCAGCCCTTCGCCGGGGCTTTCTCCCCGCAACCTGACGGCTTCGACGCTCGGCGACGAACTGCGAATGGCCACCGATTTTCGCGCCAAGGTGGTCTCAATTGCTCTCAAAGACCGCGCCGCAGTGTTGATGGGCGGGCATACCCCCTCCGCCACTTATTGGTATGACGTGGGGTCGGGCCGTTTTGTCACCAGCACTTACTACATGCCGACGCTGCCGGCGTGGGTGGACGACTTCAATCAGCAGACCCCCGCTAAACCCTATTGCGGTCAGAAATGGCAGGCGCTCAAGGAAACTCCCGGAGCGGGGCTTAAGGTCCTGTTGGGATTCGAACCCTCCCCCGAGGAAACCTGCCCCGGTCCAAAATTTCTGGGCTGGCTCGAAAACACACCGTTCATGAACCAGATCGAGCTTGGCTTTGCCTCCGATGCCGTCCGCAGCGAGCATCTCGGCCAGGGCCCGGAAACCGACCTATTGACCCTTTCTCTGAGCGTGAATGACTATATCGGCCACGGGTTTGGACCGTATAGCGTAGAGGTGGCGGACGCCACCCTTCGGACCGACCGCTACTTGGCCAAGTTCTTCGACGATCTGGACAAATTGGTAGGGCTGGACAACGTCTGGATCGCGTTTTCCGCTGACCACGGCGTGGCCCCGTCACCGGCTTTTATCCAGGAGCACAAACTGGGAATAGGAATCGCCCAACCGGCGGCCGTTCGCAACGCTGCGGAGAAAGCCCTAACCCAAGCCTTCGGGCCCGGTCCTTGGATTGAGGCCGAGGATGAGGTCTATCTCTTTCTAAACCGGGAGACGCTGAAGGCCAGGAACGTCGCAGAAGCAAAAGCCGAGGAGGTCGTTGCGGAGGCCGCGGCATCGCAAGCCGGCGTGGAGGCGGCCTTTACCCGCACGCAGTTTCTTACAGGCAGCTTGCCCAACTCCCCCATTGCCCGAAAAGCTGCCAACAGCTTTAACCCCAAGCGCAGCGGCGATGTTTTCGTGGTTTTCATGCCTTTCGCGGTTCCGTCTTCAACCTTCACCGGGACCACCCATGGAACTCCTTGGAACTACGACGCCCAGGTCCCACTGATCTTTTGGGGAAGCGCATTTAAGCCGGGGTTCTATGCCACCCCGTGCCAACCCATCGACTTGGCCGCCACTCTGGCAGCCAGGCTGGGGCTCACACAGCCTTCTGGGACGCAGGGAACCCCGCTGGCCTCGTCGTTGAAGTAGTCGTAGGAGAGGGACAGAGCATGGCGAGGGTTAGAGGCTTGGGCCAGTCATCTGGCTGTTGCCTCTACGGGTCCAGAATTCTTAGACTGACCAGCCTGTGAATTGAAATCTATCGATTCTGCAATTAGACCAGTGAGACTATTATTCTTATGTAAACCCCCTGTTCTTATTCACACCCCTTGACAAATTCCACATAAAACTGTAGGATGGATACGTTTCCAGCCCTCATACGTCTATTTTCGGTCTGCCCCCCAGCTTTTCTAGCTGTGGGGAATTCTTCCAGTTGGAGGTTTAATGCGGAGACTCGTTATGGGCTGTGCGGTGATGGGGTTAATTGCTCTGTCACCGAAGTCCGAAGCAAGACCACCTGCCTACCCGGGGCCGTTATCCATGGTTCATCAAACACCCAAGGGAGAAATTGGAAAGGCGAGCTGGTACGGAATGGAGCGCCAGGGGAAACCCACGGCGAGCGGGGAATTGTTCGATAAGGATAGACTTACTGCCGCTCATAAGACGCTTCCCCTTGGCACGACGGTCCGCGTTACGAATCTCAAGAATCTTAAATCCACCCAGTTAAAGATCAATGATCGCGGCCCAGGAATCAGTGGGCGAGTGATCGACGTCTCTCGGGCTGCGGCAAAACAGCTCGGTTTCCTGGAGGCGGGCTTGACGCGCGTTGAAATTGATGTCGTCAGCTACCCCATGAGTTGCACGCGACAAGCGACAAGTTCGCCTTCTCCCAAAGTCAATTAGGCCACGGGTTAGACGTATTTAAGATAAGCGACGCTCGGAAGGAATGGGTCGACTGACCCCGACAATCGGTTGCAGACCGGGAGTGGAACGTTCAGGCCGGGGGGGATGCTGGTTTCGTGTCCCGGCCGCAAGGTTATGCAACCGCTCCAGAGTCCGGGCGTCGAGGGCCGCACTCTCGGGGAGGAAGTGTCGCTCAGACCTGTCTTGTTAGGGCCGCGACTTTTCTTTACCCAGAGTGGACAGCCGCCTGCCTCCAAGACAGTTCCGCAGCCTTCCTGGACCTTGACTGCCTTACGGCTGCCCATGACGGGCAGAAGCTAGGCCCGATAGCAAAAGCTCGACCCTTTAAGAGCCGGATTTTGCGGGGGAGGCGTTTTCCGGGGGTGATGCCCCCGGCTATTGTCTGTATCCCCTCCAGGATCAAATCTTATCCTCTTACATGGGACAGACCACCAACCCCTCAGCCTCACGAGTGACAATTGTCCGCTTATTCTGCATTTCCGCGTGAATCCGCTTCCAACCTAGTGACCCCTTCAATAAAGTCCCGTCTAATTTGTTTAAAGAGGTAGTGCCAACCCTCGCCCCCCACGCATGTCTGCCCTCTCTGCTGAGTTACCGAAGTGGGGAACATTCTTGGTGTAGGACACGTATGAGGGTCTAGAAGGTAGCATAGGCACGGAGAGCCTGGAGACAATTATGGCGAATAATCATCATAGCAAGCGGAAGAAATGGTGCGTGCTGGCGATTGTCGGCTTCATCGTGGTAGGCGGCGGCATTGGTATTTCCGCGGCATTACGTCCAAATAACGCGATCGATCCTTCGAAACTCGCAAGCGTCACTCGCGGCGACCTGGCTCGTTCGGTGGTGGCAACGGGCAAAATCGAGCCCCTCGCTAAAGTAGAGGTCAAGTCCAAAGCGAGCGGTATTGTCGAGAAGATCCTCGCGGATTATGGCGACCGCGTGAAGACCGGCCAGGTTCTGGTGGAGCTCGATAAGGAGCAGTTGCAAGCCAGTGTGGCCGAAGCTCGAGCCAACCTTCAAGCTGCCCAGGCAGCAGTGGAATCTGCCCAAGCCACCTACGAGCGCAACAAGGTAGATGCCGAGGGGCCGGACCTCCCCTTTCTTAAATCCACCGTCGAGCGCAATCGCAAGCTGGCGGCAGAGGGAGTGGTTTCCGCTTCGACCCTGGACGACGCCGACAAGGCTTACCAACTTGGCTTGAACAAGCAAATGTCTGCACAGCGCTACCTGGCCGTAAGCCGGGCGGAGATCGCTCGCACCAAAGCCCAAGTGGCCCAAATGCAGGCGGCCTTGGATAGCGCCGAGGAAGGCCTGCAAAATTCGACCATTGTCAGCCCGATGGACGGCTTGGTGCTCTCGCGCGACGTGGAAGTAGGCGACGCGGTCAGTTCCATCCTGATTCTTGGCTCCCAGGCCACGCTGGTGATGACGCTGGGTGACGTAAGCGAAGTCTACGTCAAAGGGAAAGTCGATGAGGCCGATATCAGCAAGGTTTATATGGGACAACGTGCCCGCATTGTCGTAGAGTCGCTCAAGGACAAAAAGTTCGAGGGCAAAGTTACCAAGATTTCGCCCATGGGGGTAGAAAAAGACAATGTCACGACTTTTGAAGTAAAGGTTTCCATTCAGAACCCCACTGGCGAGTTGAAGGCCAATATGACCGCCAACGCCGAGATCATCCTGGAAGAGAAGCAAAACGTGCTGCAACTTCCCGAAGCGGCGGTGGTCTACGACAAAGACCGTCATACCTTTGTGGAAACCCCCGCCCCTGGCACCAAAACCGGCAAGCAGAAGCTCCCTGTGAAGGTCGGCATCTCCAATGGCGTCAAGACGGAGCTGATTAGTGGGTTGAAAGATGGGCAGCAGGTGGTACTACAGTAAGGACGTCCGTCGTCCTTTGTCCGTGGTCCGTGGCGTTAGTGATCTCTGAGTGGTGATTTGCGATTGGTGATTGAAGAAATTGCCGATGGAGGATAGAGGTTATTGATGATTGAAGGGATGGACGATTGGACGTCGTCAATCAACAATCACAAATCACCAATTATCAATAACGGTCCACGGACGGCAAGCGAGCCCACAATGATCTTCACCGACCTACTCCTCGACACTCTCCGTACCTTGTGGTCACACAAGCTGCGCACCTTCCTGACCATGTTCGGGATCGCCTGGGGCATCATTTCCATCACTCTGATGGTGGCGGCTGGGGAGGGCTTGCGCGTCGGCCAGGAGAAGCAGCAGGAGACCTTTGCCAAGGATTTGATTATCTTCTTCAATGGGCGGACCAGCATGCAGGTGGGCGGTCTGCGCGCGGGCCGCGAGGTAACTTGGCAGGCGGGCGATGTCGCCCCCGTGCAGGAGGAGGCCACCGCCTGCCGTTACGTGTTGCCGGAGCTCGAGCGCAGCGGCCTGAAAGTTCGCAGCCCTTATAACAACGCCTCCCCCCTCGTCACCGGCTCTTACCCGCCTTTTGCCGAAGTTCGTTCGGTAAAGGTCGAAACGGGCCGATTCTACGACTGGGGGGATGAGCAAGCCGGCCGCCGCGTAGCTTTCCTCGGCAGCAACATCAAGAAGCAACTGTTTTCCAGCCGCGCGGCCGTCGGCGAGACGATCTTCCTCGATGATATCCCTTATACGGTCATCGGCGTCATGACCACCAAAGATCAGAACAGTTGCTACGACGGCTGGGACGTGGACAAAATCTTTGTCCCTTTCAGCGCTATACTGCACGATTTCCCCAGCAAGCCGCCGGCTTTGCCCACCGCCCTCGACCAATTGCTCGTGGTCCCCAACTCGCTTGAGGACCACGAAACCTGCAAGTACCAGGTGAAGCGTGCGCTGGGACGCCTGCACAGTTTTGATCCCTTGGACAAAGAAGCCTCGCCCGTCTGGGACACCGTGGAAGGCGCCAAAGCCTTTACAAAACTTATGGACGCGATGAAGTATTTCCTGGGCGGCATCGGCATCACCACTTTGCTCCTAGGCGGCATCGGGGTGATGAACGTCATGCTGGTGGCGGTGCGCGAACGCACTCGCGAGATTGGTGTGCGCAAGGCGGTGGGGGCCAGTTCCCGCGCCATCCTTCAGCAGTTTTTCGTCGAGACTCTCATCATCGTTTTCCTCAGTGGCGGAACAGGACTGGGGATGGCTTACGGACTCTGCGCGCTCGTCAACTTGATCCCCATGCCCCCCTTCTTCGCGGGCATGCTCCCGACGTGGGAATCCGGGACGATTTCGTTTGCGGTACTGGGTACGGTGGCCGTGCTTTCCGCCCTCTACCCCGCCACGCGAGCGGCGACCGTGGACCCCATCGAGGCGCTTCGGTTTGAGGCGGGAGGGTGAGGCCGGTAGGCAGTAGGCAGTGGGCAGTAAGCAGTGGAGAGCGCGGCGGGGCCGGCGTCTTGTAGCGGCTGGGCTTGCCCTGCCCCGGGCACCCCGAGGGGTGCCTCTACGAATCGATGAGAGCGTCATCATGCTAACCGAAATCCTAAAGCAAGCTTACACTGCACTCAAACGCCAGCCCACACGCAGTTTCCTCACCATGCTGGGCATCGTGTGGGGGATTGCGGCAGTGGCTTTGCTGCTCGCCTACGGCCGCAGCTTGCGTTCCGTGGTAGTTGCCTCGTTCGACGCTTTCGGCAAGGGCGCGGTGATTTGCTGGCCGCAGCAGACCAGCGAGCAGGCCGGCGGCGAGCGCGCCGGCAAGCACGTGGTCTTCGAGAATGTGGACGTTGAGGACATCCGTCAGGAAGCCACCCTGGTGAAGACGGTGTGCATGGAAACCGTCCGCTGGTTGCCCATTGCTTACGGCGACCGTATGTCCAGCACCGCCATTCGCGGCGTCTGCCCCGAATATGGCGAGATGCGCAATGAAGTCCCCAGTGAGGGCCGTTGGCTGAGCCCGGAAGACGAACTCGAGCGCCGCCGAGTGGTTTTCATTGGCTATCGCCTGCGCGAAAAGCTTTTTGCCGGCCGGCCGTCGATCGGCGAAACGGTACGTATCAGCGGCATGCGCTTCACGGTGATCGGGACGATGGATCTCAAGATTCAAGACAGTAACTACTTCAGCTCCGACGACGAGTGCGCCTGGATTCCCTATTCCACCGCTGGCGATATCTGGAATACCCGCTACGCCTCGGTGCTGGTCTATGAGCCCAAAGCTCCCCAGTTCGAAAAGGCTTCCATGACGCAGGTGCGCGCTGCCATCGCCAAGCGCCAGCGCTTTTCCCGCACCGACGAGCGCGCCATCATTATGTTCGGCCGTGAGCAATTTCGCCCCATCATCGACGGCATCACCATCGGCTTTGAGGCTCTCTTTACCTTTGTGGGCGCGTTGACCCTCGGCATTGGCGGCGTTGGCCTGATGAACATCATGCTGGTGGCCGTCGACGAACGCATCCGCGAAATTGGCCTGCGACGCGCGCTGGGAGCGCGCCGGCGGCAGATCCAAGCGCAATTCATGGCGGAAGCGCTGGTGTTAACGATCGTGGGAGGCGTCTTGGGCATCCTGCTCGCGTACGGTCTGTCCGCCGCCATCGGCACCCTGCCACTCTACGGTCCGCTCTATGAAGACACCTCCGGCAAGGGCGACATCCACCTCTACATTTCCCTAAGCACCATCGGGATCTCCACCGTCATCCTCCTGATCGTCGGCCTTCTGAGCGGGTTAATGCCCGCCCTCCGCGCCTCCCACCTCCACCCCGTCGAGGCGTTGCGGTATGAATGATGAATTATGAAGTCTGAAGTGCGAATGATGAATTATGAAGAGTGCGGGGTTTATCGCTGACCCCTAACCGAACTTCGCCACTCCGCTGAGCGAAATACTTTTTTTATATGGGGTTACAATTTTATTCCGTCACTATAGGGCTGACCTCGTGCCAAGTCTTGACCGGCTTCATGACTTCCGTG
>JBEKLF010000070.1:0-33385 GCA_050010335.1 Terriglobia bacterium | reverse complement strand
GCCCAGAAAGTCGAACGTCTCCGGCTTGCCTTCTCCGCGTCGTTTCCGGCTGAGTTCGGCGTACCGCCCGAACTCGATCCGGCGCGTTTTGTCCGGATGCAATTCCAGTCCAAACTTCCCCAATCGTCCCCGGAGGTCCTCCAAGCAACGGTCGGCTTCCGCCTGCGCCTGGAATCCCAGGACGGTATCATCGGCCTAGCGCACCACGATCACGTCTCCGCGCGCGTACTTCTGTCGCCACACCTGCACCCGGAGGCGTGTTAGGCAGACGTTGGCTGGTCAGGCGCACATGATCGGGCAGCCGGGTAGTGGTGCAGCTTGTTGAATTGCCAACCGCATAGACGTGTTACTCAAGGCGGTCCACAAGACAGTATCGGGTTGGAATTCATCATTCCCCGTCTCCGAAGCTGGGGAGATGGGGCCAAAGGCGTGGCGGGTGAGGGGCAGTCTGAGCCTTCGCTGCTTCGCGGCACAGAGCTCTCACTCTGGGCCAGCCCACAGGCTATCTTAGGACTGCGATCACGCGGGCTATTTTCCATGTTCCTTGTGGCTCCCGGCGCAGGATTACCAAAACCTCGGAGGCGACGTGAACTGGATTCCCGCCACTCACGGGAACAAGGGTTGTCTGCGCTCGCCCTCTGTCGAACGCCCAATCCCCTGACACTACGGTTTCGTCCGACGCAACCCTTTGATCGGCCGTGAATTGTTGAAAGAACCTCTCGAAGTCTGCTCGGACCGCATCCTTACCAGTGTCCGTTCGCCCATTCGGATGCATCATCACGATATCGTCGGTAACCAGCTCCATGAGGCGGCCCACGTCCCGAGATTTCAGTGCAGCCAGCCAGGCATCCCTGACAGCCAGCACAGCAGCAACGGAGTCCCTTGATTCGGACAGTGACATTTGGGGTCCCTTTGGTACTTTTCCACCCACCGTGCAGTGGGCGGCGCAGCACATAGAAGCCAGCCTCAGCCGGGCAGATATATCCGAGGAAGATCAAACGCTGCCGCGAGGGTTAGAAGAAACTATACTCTCTCGGTCCGGGTCGTGGCGGGTCACCGATGGCTCCTGATTGCGCGACGCCCAGGTGCGCGTTCCGGTTGAACTGCTCCCAGTCGCTCATATTCCTGAGAGTTGTAAATTGCTTTGCCGGGGCCAAGTAGACGACAACTTTCTTCCCCAGCTCGATGAGTCGGAGAACGTTGGCGAGAGTGCCCCTGCTTTTGCCATCCCAGAGCATAAAGCCGATGGAACCTTCTTCCGCCATCAGTTGATCTTTGGCAGCGTAATACTCAAAGGCGTGTTTCCGACCATCCGGAGCGGGAACCGGTCTGATCTTCCAGTTGCCGGCATTATTTCGGCAGCGCCCCTCAGTGCAAAAAACCTCCACCTGCCCATACACGCACTGTCGAAAATAGTCTTGCACCGCCTTATCTGCGCCATTAGCGTCGCCGATGATAACGGGCAACTTTGTTCCGATAATCTTGTCGAGGCGTCCTCGTACCTGCTCGCCAAGCCGCGACACCCGCCGGGATCCCCCGATGAAGACTTTCATCGTGACCGCCTCCGCGTGCGTGCGAGTGCCAGGACATGGACTTCAGAAGCTCGTCCCTACGCGCTCAGGACCTTCGCCACGCTGTTCATGGTCGCACCCGACCTACAAGTCATCAAAAAGCAAGACCTTCTCCCCCTCGACCACGGATGATTTTGCCGAAAAAGCGCCATCGAGGGTCCGTGCCCTCTCAGCATAATCATAAACGGTTTTGAGGTTCATCGGAACAATACTCATAGTCTCTAGACTTAAAGACATTGGGCAAGCCACCATCTGTGTTTGCCGCAGCTAGATGGTTTCCTGATATGGAAAGAAGAAATCCGGTCCAAGTCAAATTCGGCAAGGCACTGAGGAAACACCGGAAGGCACGAGGGCTCACTCAGGAGAGATTAGCGGAGCTTGCGGGCCTCCATTTCACCTACATTGGCTCTGTCGAGCGCGGAGAGCGCAACATCTCAATCAGGAATATCGACGCCCTCATCAAGGCCTTAGGCCTGACTTACAAACAGTTCCTTGAAGATTTTTGAAGCGGCTGTTGCATTTGATAAATAAGACAGGAAGGCATGGCACCGTTTCGGGACGTGCTCAACCCGGAAAGTGAGTTCTGGGAAGCGTGTGCTAGGCACACTAATCGCCAGACTGCTCGCAAGATTCAAGCAGTTTATCTATGCGACGAGTGCGCGATCCGTTTAACACGCGAGGCATTCAACGACCGCCCGCCGATTCATCATGGAGAAACATTACAAGGATTCTGTGGCCTTTGTAATGAAAGTAGGAGTGTCGTCGCACGATTCTGGTTTGCATGCGACATATGTTGGAATATCGTGCAGGCCTACCAAAAAGCTAAAGCCGCGAGCCAAGCGGTCCACACCTATTGGAACGAGCAATGCGCCGCGAGCTTTCCCAAGCTAAAGCTTATAGAAACTGAGCCGGTTTACCTTGCGCCTTATCACCGTGGTGGCAAAACCAAGAGGCAAGCGGCTGAGACCCTGGACGCTCTGGACTTTCGCGTTGAGCGAATCGGAGGCGCCGCTAACCAATTATTCCATATTGAACTTAAGGCGGGGCCTGGATCGATCGAGCAGATGAATGAGTTCCAGCTTGACATAAACGATTCGAATGACATCGTTGGTGTGGCCAACAAAACGGGCTTACCGGTTTACATTTTTCACGTGGAACTGCGTCATGTTTATGCCGCGCCGACACGGGCCACAACAGCCGGAGGCATGTGGTGGACAGATATCTTTACGCTTCTTGAAAACAGGCGGGCGATAAGGTCACGGAGGGGAGAGGACAAGCAGGCAGGTTACTATTCGCCTTCAGCATTCCTGTCTATCGACTCCTTCCGTCGCGAACTTCAAGACGAGCACTATGCAATCTTACGTGAACGCCTTGCGAGGGAGCCGCTAAATTTTACTTAAGCCAATGTGGGATAAGAAAAACCATCAGCCGGCTTATCGATTAATTCCCTTTCTACCAATCCGTCGAGCTCGACTTGCGGCGGGAAGCCGTAACGAATGCTGGACCCAAAGGCTTCCAGACTTGCCTGAGGGGGGTATTTGAGGTTTCGAAGATCTGTGGCGTTCACTTGAGTGTGTCCATTGAACTGGCGGAAGTATGTGTCAACAAAAGTTGAATTGAGATATGCCACGAGGCCCCGCGCAAGGTCCATTGGCAGCCCATTCCCTCCCTGATGGTAGTAATTCAGATGGTTCTCAAATCCCACCAAAGGCTCGGAGACGAGAGTCGGATCGTAAAGCGCTGCAACAACTCGACGAGGTTCCTCTTTTGCGGAGAACCGTTTCGTCAACACATAAACGCCCTTCGGCACTAACGTATCCCGAGTTTCAGGGCTGATGGCAATTGCGTTCGGTTTCTTCCCATTCAATTTGGGCCAAGCAACCAACCCATCCTTGAAGTGGCAGGGATAAATCAAGGGTGCGCAATCGTCCTGCGGGTCGGATCGCAAGAACCGCTTCGCGCGAAAATCCACAACGCGTCCAGTTGATACGGAGAGTTCAAGATCGGGCAGAGTGCAACTAAGCGCGGCCATCCGTTGGGCGACGCGTTGATTCACTTCATCAGATACGATATGGATAAAGAGCTCTGGGTCCCCGGGGTGCACTAATTCCTCGGGTTTAACTTGCCGGACGGTGACCGATTCTTCGTTCGGGTGAACACTCATTGACAGCGCGACGGTACTGGTCGAACCCGGCCCGCGAAGAGCACGGAATATAATGTTCTCCTGCAATACATCATCATCGCAAAAGGCAACGTTACGTGATTCGAACACGTGGAGCCGTTTAAACTCCATCCGACTAAGGAAATCTTCGCGAAATGGACGAAAGTAGGGCCCGTTACAAAAGCTGCGCGGTGTAATCGCGACCAACTCTCCCCCGTTAGTTAACATACGTGTGACCAGAGAGACAAATCCTGTGTAGAGATTGCTGGTCTCAATTCCGGCGGACCTCAGCACTTGGCGAATGTCTGAATCACTGTTGATCTTACGGTATGGCGGATTGAGAATCGCCAAATCAAACCGGCCTGGCTCCTCGAACAATGGTGCGCTAAGGGTACTCCCAACGGACTGGATGAAATCTACTGAGTTGATCTCACTCTCGAAATGAATGCCCACTTGGGCGCAGAGCTGCTTGCACAGGCTCATCGTTTGGTTTAGGTACGTGACCAATGCCCTGTCGAGTTCATAAGCGGAGACTGACATTCTCAGAGGATGACGCTGCCTCGTACATAGCTCGGCGACAACCGCGGCCGTAAGAGATCCCACGCCCGCGCCTGCGTCGAGAATACGGATCGACCTACTCTTGGCCTCGCACATCGAAGCCATGAATTTGGCGATTGGAGTCGGCGTCAGGAACTGCCCCAATTCGACACGCCGCGCAGGGTCCAATTTCCGCGTGGCCTCCACACGGAATTCCTCGACTCTACGCAGCAACACAGGCGCACTTGTCAAGGGAAACCCAACGTCAGAAATATTATGTCCGATCGAACCGCGCATATCTGTACACTCTTCATTAATCATACCACTACAAGTATCAGCATTTAAGCCTTCCATAATGAGGTCACGCGCGGAGTGACGCAGGGTGAGAGCACTGGAGCCTGTACCAATGACATTGTCTCCACACTTGACCACCCGTTCCCGACGGGGCGAGCTGGACGTCGCCGCAAACGTTGCAGACCTCGGCGGGAACGTAGTCGATCACCAATACCATACCCTGATGTTTGACGGTGTGGGTGACGGTAGGGAGCTCATAGACGCCGGAGCATCCTGCGGTGGTGCATCTCGTGGCTGTGTTCTCCTCTGCCGACGCGTTGGACGCTTTTGCGGCCGAGGTAGCTCAGCCATCATCAAGGCTTACTTCTGCTGGGCAGCCGTGCAAACGTGCGGTGTTATTGGGAAGGGGGTCCCCTTCGAGAGTCGGGGGATTCCTGCGGAGGGGGGAACGCAGCCATTGTAGCATGGCCATATTGGCCATGGTCTCGCACGGGCGGGACGCCCCTGCCACAGCGGGCAGGATGCCCGCGCTCCCATCGCCCCCATCGGCTGCCAAGCGACAAAGGCTTTTGGACGTATGGCCTCACACTTTTGACCTTTGACTTTTGACTTTCTTTCGGTACGATTTGGGCGGGTGAGGGATGAACATGAAAAAACGTCTTGTTCTTTTGGCGGGAATTTGCTTGTTGGTGGCCGGTGCTTCGCGACTTCTCTCTTTGGGCACTATGGCCTCGCCAATTCATGCCGGCCTGGCGGCGACGGGGGCCATTCAGGCGCCTCCCGGCAGTTCCGACCTCAACGCGCGCATTGTTCGCATCGAAAACGGCTTGCTGCCGCCGGTCCTCATCAAGGGCCAACCGGCCCAAGCGATGACCATTGCCGACCGCATGAGGCACTATAATGTGCCCGGTGTCAGCATCGCTTTCTTCGGCCAGGGTCGAATCCTCTGGATTCGAGCGTACGGCTATGCTGACGTGGCCAGCAAAAGCCCTGTCACGGACGAAACCCTCTTTCAGGCTGCGTCGATCAGCAAACCCGTGTCGGCGCTCGCCGCGCTGCGACTGGTGCAGGATGGCACGCTCAGTCTCGACGAGGACGTTAACGCCAAGCTTCGCACCTGGAAAGTCCCCGAAAATGAATTTACCAAAGAGCAGAAAGTCACTCTCCGCCGCATCCTGAGCCATAGCGCCGGCCTGACCGTTCACGGCTTTCCCGGCTATGCGTCGGACGAGCCCGTGCCCACCATCGTCCAAATCCTGAACGGCGAAAAGCCCGCCAACACTCTGCCCATTCGCGTCGATACTGCTCCTGGCACCATCTGGCGTTATTCCGGCGGCGGCTATGTGGTGATGCAGGCCCTTCTCGCGGATGTGACCGGCAAGCCGTACCCGCAGATTGTTGCAGATCTGGTGCTGCAACCCGCGGAAATGACCCACAGCACCTACGAGCAGCCACTGCCGAAAAACCTTTCGTCCTTGGCGGCTACTCCGTATCGCGGAAGCGGCGAGCCGGTGAAAGGCGGCTGGCACACTTATCCGGAAATGGCTCCCGCCGGCCTTTGGACGACGCCCTCCGACCTGGCGCTGCTGGCCATCGAAGTGCAAAACGAGTACGCGGGAAAATCCAGCAAGATCTTGTCGCAAACCATGATGCGCCAAATGCTGACGCATCAAAAGGAAAACTGGGGCCTCGGCTTCGGGCTTGAGTCCGCCGGCCACCCGTTGAGTTTCGGCCACGACGGCGCCAATGAGGGCTTCCAATGCGACCTCCACGCCTACACGGAATCCGGCGAGGGCGTGGCCATCATGACAAACTCCGACAACGGCGGCCAAGTCGCCGGCGAAATTCTCCGCGCCATCGCCAAAGAATACAACTGGCCGGACTTCCAGCCGAAGGAGCACAAAATCGTCACGTTGAATCCGAAGGTTTTCGATGGCTATGTGGGACGCTATCAACTGGCGCCGGATTTCATCTTATCGTTCATGCGTGACGGCGACCACTTCTTCACCCAAGGCACGGGACAGCCGAAAGTCGAGATATTTCCGGAGAGTGACCACGATTTCTTCCTCACTGTCGTCGATGCACAGGTCACTTTCGTAACCGACAGCCAGGGCCATGCGACGGAACTGATCCTGCACCAGGGCGGGGACCAGCACGCGAAACGCATCGATTGAAGTTTCCCAAGGGTCCGTTCCACCGGCGGCTTTTTGCTTTGCCCCCCTTTTTGCTTTGTCCCCCTTGACAAGCCCGCCGGTGGGAACTTATACTCCTAAGCGACTTAGGTGAGTGTATGGACAACCTTGCTCAAATCCTTCCGGGCACTCTCGATCTTTTAATCCTCAAAGCTGTTTCTCTCGGGCCTCTCCATGGATATGGCGTCCTCCTTCGCATTGGACAGATTTCGAAGGGAGCCCTGCTGATCGAGCAAGGGGCTCTTTATCCGGCCCTTTTTCGTTTGATCCGCCAAGGGCTGCTGAAGGCGACGTGGGGCACGTCGGAGAACAACCGCCGGGCTAAGTATTACGAGCTTACGGCGGCCGGCCGAAAACGGTTGCGTGAGGAGACCGAAGGCTGGAACCGCCTGGCGGCCGCGATGGGCGCCGCTCTAAAGGCGACACCGGAGGAAATATGAAACTGTTGTCTTCGATTCGATCAATCCTCGAGTTTGTGTTCCAGCGGCCGCGCGTCGAACGGGAAATGGAGGAAGAGCTTCGATCTCATTTGCAAATCCGCGCGGACGAACTGGAGCGGCAGGGACTTGCGCGTGCGGCGGCGGAGCGGCAGGCGCGTGTGGAATTCGGCGGCTACGAGCGATACCGCGAGGAATGCCGGGAGGCGCTCGGCTCGCGCTTGCTCGGAGAACTCATGGCCGACGTCCGCTACGGTCTGCGCCAGTTGCGTCGCAGCCCCGGCTTCACGGCGGTCGCAGTCGTAACGCTGGGACTGGGAATTGCCGCCAATACTGCGATTTTCAGCGTGGTCAGCGGCGTCTTGCTCAGGAAACCTCCCGGGAGGGATCCCGACAAAGTAATGATGGTCCTGTCGATCGATCGGGCAAAAGGTTGGGGTGATAACCCGGAGCATCCCGTTTCCGCACCGGATTTTCTCGACTGGCGGAACAATAGCCACAGCTTTGAAGAAATGGCCGCCATCGCGCCGTGGGGTGATTTCACCCTGACCGGACACGACGAACCGGAGCACGTCGCCGGCACGCGGGTCTCCGCGAACTTCTTTCACCTTTTGGGTGCTAATCCCTCTTTAGGACGAACCTTTGCTGCGGGGGAAGACGAGCAGGGTCGTGACCACGTATTGATTCTCAGTTACGAACTCTGGCAGATTCACTTTGCTTCGGACCCTAGCGTGGTGGGAAAGACCGTCAAACTCAACGGGGAGTCATATACAGTGGTAGCGGTGATGCCCGCCAGCTTCAAGCTCCTTGACTTTCCAACCCAGGTTTGGATTCCACTCGCGTTTGATACCAGACAATTGGGTCCGGCCGGACGCCAATCGCGCTCCTTCTTCATATTCGGGCGCCTGAAGCCGGAAGCGACGGCCGACCAGGCGCAGGCCGAGATGTCCACAATCGCCCAGCGCATGGAGCAGAGCTATCCAGAGGCTGACAAGGGCTGGGAAGCGATGCTTATGTCGCTCCAGGAATTTCTGATTCAGGACTTCTACATCCGGCCCGCCCTCATGATGCTGATGGGAGCCGTGGGTCTCGTGCTGCTGATTGCGTGCGCCAACATCGCCGGTCTGCTGCTGGCGCGTGGCGCCGGCCGCAAGCACGAAATTGCCGTACGCTCAGCGATGGGTGCGGGACGCGGGCGTTTGGTGCGGCAATTCCTTTCCGAAAACATCCTCATTGCCATTGCCGGCGCGGGCATGGGCTTGCTCCTCGCCTGGTGGGGAATCAACATGCTGCACGCTGCCTTCAGTTACAATGAGTGGGTCAAATCTCTTGAATTCGGCATCGACATGCCGGTCCTGATCTTCACCATCGGCCTTTCGCTGCTCACAGTTTTGCTATCCGGCCTGGTGCCCGCCCTGCAAGTTTCAAGGTCCGACCTTCACGGGACCTTGAAAGAAGGCGGCCGGGCTGGAGGTGTGGGTGTCAGTCGCGACAAAGCACGGCGCGTCTTCGTCGTCGCGGAAGTCGCCCTGGCTTTGGTGTTGCTTACCGGGGCGGGGCTAATGGTGAAGAGTTTTCTCGAAGTGAGAAGCGCCAACCCCGGCTTCAATCCGCGAGAATTATTGACGGCGAACGTTTCCCTGCCCAGCTCCAAATACGGGAGCCCGTCCCAACAGGCCGCCTTCTTTCAGCAGGTGACGGAGAAACTCCGGAGCCTTCCGGGCGCCGTATCCGTTGCGGCTGCCGCGAATCTGCCGCTCACGGCGGAAGCGGGAACCGTCCCCTTCAGCATCGAGGGGCGGCCAGCGACGACGCCTAAAGAGCGTCCACAAGCCCGAAACTACGCCGTCAGTATTGATTACTTGCGCACTATGGAAATCCCGCTGACCCGAGGACGCGCGTTCACAAACTTTGATGACCAAAGCGCACCGCCCGTGGCTCTGGTCAACGAGGCCTTTGCCCGTCGCTTTTTCCCCAAGGAAGACGCTGGCGGTCAGCATATCAGCATCGAGACCGAGGTTGGGGCTTCCTCCCCCTGGCGTGAGATCGTGGGCGTCGTCGGGAACGTGAAGGATTACTTTGGTCAGCCGGGTTTCAATCCGCAGATTTACGTCCCGTATGTCCAAGCACCTTCCGCAGAAATGACCCTGGTGGTTCGAACGAAGGGCGATCCGGCAGCTCTGGCTTCCACCGTACGCGCTACGGTATGGTCCGTGGATAAAGATCAGCCGCTCGGCAACGTGATGACGATGAGCCAGTTGATCGAGGCCAGAGGAGTGGCTGGGGACCGCTTGATGGGAGAACTGCTTGGCATCTTTGCGGGCTTGGCGCTGATTCTGGCGGCGGTGGGAATCTATGGAATCATCGCCCACGGTGTTACCCAGCGCGCCCACGAGATTGGAATCCGCATGGCGCTCGGAGCTGAGAGGGCCGGCGTTTTGAGGCTGGTCGTGGGGGAAGGCATGAGGCTTGCCGCCTTCGGGTTGCTGATTGGGTTTGCCTTCGCATACCCGCTTCCCTGCCTGTTTGGCGCCGCGTTTGAAGGATTCAGTGTCCATCCCTCCTGGATCTTTGTGCTTGCCCCTGCCCTCGTGGCTATTGCCGCGCTCCTAGCGAGCTATATCCCCGCCCGCCGCGCGACGAAGGTCGACCCCATGGTGGCCCTGAGGTACGAATGACTCCTATTGAGCGTGTGCGCCAAGCCGCGATTGAGCCCCAAAGGGGGGCTCAACACGGAGTGGGCGTCCCCGGCTGGCAATTCAATCACTTCATGATTTCGCTGATCGGGACAGCCACTCCTCCGCGAGCTTGACTGAGCTCGGCAGCCTCCATGAAGGCGATAACTTCCAGAGACTCGCTCGGATCGACGGGCGGCACATGGGTCTTGAAAAACCTAGCAATCTCCACCAGCAGTGCGCCATAGCCCTCGGGGCTGTGTTCCGAGTGCAGAACCCCCTTGTCCCCGTAAACGGTAATTGAGAAAGCATAGAGCCCGCTGCTGAACCCCCGCATCACCCCCAGGCGTCCGTCTTTCCACTTTCCCACCACGATGTCCTGGTTCCCCGAAACCTGTAGGGTGACGGATTCGCAGCCGGGTCCCATGAGCTGGTAGAGCATCTCGATGGCATGATCGCCATAATTAAACATCGAGGGGACATGCGGTTCCCGGATCGTGGGTCCCAGAACGTCAAAGGCCAGGACTTGGCCGATGCCCTCGGGGCTCTTCAATCGTGCAGTTTCGCTCCAGAAGCGCAAGCTGGAGGCGGTGAACCACGGCACGCCCGCCGCTCTGCCCAATTCGACAATTTCCTTGGCGTCTTTATAGCTGCCGGCCATGGGCTTGTCGATAAACACGGGTTTGTGCGCCGCGAAGACTGGTTTCACCTGCTCCAAATGCGGCCGCCCGTCGACGCTCTCCAGCAGCACCGCGTCGACTTTGCTGCAAAGAGTGGGAATGTGGTCCACAATTTCGATTTTCCACTGGTCGCGCAGTTCCTCGGTGAATTTGTCCACGCGCTTCCGGCTTTCTTCCACGTCAGGGCTGCCTCCCTTGAAGGCCGCAACCACCCGAAGGCCCGCGACGTGGTCCTTATCCGAGGGGTCGTTCAAAGCTTTGGTGAACGCAATCACATGCGAGGTGTCCAGGCCAATGATGCCAACCTTGATCGGCTGGTTCGAATCTGACTGCGAAAGGCAGCTTAAGGGAAGTAGCAGGGAGATGGCGGCCAGCGGCAAAATGCCGTGCGCCACGCATGATAATCGGTGGAACATGATTCCTCCTTGGGGCGGTGGATAGTGGCTAGTGGTTAGCCACGGTGCGATGACTTATTGAGTGACGGAGCCTTTGAGCGGGTCGGGGTCGGGAAGGGCGGCGAAGGATTCTCCTTCAACGCGATTGCGGCCTCCCGCCTTGGCGCGGTAGAGGGCCTCGTCGGCCGCAGAGAGCAGCGCCTCCATATCCTCCTGTTTGGGATCGCGGGTGGTCGCGACTCCCACGCTGATCGTGACCGTAAGGGAAAGGTCTTTTAGCGTTATGGGTTGGGAGCAAACTACTTCGCGAAGCCGCTCCGCTTGCACCAACCCCGGCGCCATGTGGCAGCCCGGGGCCACGACCAGGAACTCCTCTCCCCCAAAGCGCCCGACAATGTCATAGTTACGTGCGGATGTTCGTAACCGTCGGGCAACCTCGCAGAGGACTTCATCCCCCGGCAGATGACCAAACTTGTCATTCACCAACTTGAAATGATCAATGTCTGCCATCATCACCGAAAGGGGATTCTGTTCGCGGCGGGCGCGGCTCAATTCCGACAGCAGGAAGTCCACAGTCGCCCGCCGATTCAAAAGATGGGTCAGAGGGTCATGTGTCGCCTGCTCGCGAAGGGCTTCTCGCGCCTGAATCAGGCTATCCTGCAATTCCACAATCCGGGCGCCAGCACGCAGCCGGGCCTTCAGCTCATAAGGATCGAAAGGCTTGGTGAGATATTCGTCCGCGCCGGCTTCCAGCCCCTCGATGACATCTTGTTTGTAGCCCCGCGCGGTGAGAAGAATCAGGTAGATGTAAGGCTGATGGCTAAGCTTCCTCACCTCCCGGCAGATCGACGCCCCGTCGATTCCTGGCATCATCCAATCCAGAATGGCGAGGCGGGGGGCATCGTCCATCTGGAGAAGCCTCCAGGCTTCCTGGCCGTCCGCGACCACGACCGCCTCATAGCCCCACTTCGCCAGATAGGCCTGTAAGATCCGTCTAGTTACAAGATCGTCCTCCGCGACCAGGATCTTCATGGTTTCATCCCGCTGCCCAAGTCAAGTAATACCGGCTTCAATTCCTCCAGTGCGGACTCGAGTTGGGCCAGGGCTTCCGCGGCCTGATCGAGATGGCCCTCGCGGCCCATCATTTCCAAGCGCAGCGCCGCATCATAAGCGGCGGTAGCCGCAAAATTCGCCACCGATCCCTTTATCTTATGCGCCGCCCGCTCCATCTCTTGGGCATCGCCGCGCTCCGCAGCTCCGCGGACCCCAAATAACATCTTCGGACAGTCATCCAGGAAGAGCTGCACCACATCTTTCAATAATTCCGGCTCCCCTTCGAATCGTGCGAAGAGGGTCGCCTCGTTGAGGATTTCCTGCCGCGTCCCTGACAATGCCTCCGGGTGCAATTTGAGCTCGGAGCGAAATACTCCGTCGATTGTCTCAAAAAGCTGCTTGGGATTGATCGGCTTCGCAACATAGTCGTCCATGCCCGCTTCCAGGCAACGCTCGCGGTCGCCCTTCATGGCGTATGCCGTCATGGCGATGATTGGCAAATGCGTGGAGGTGCCCCTTTCCTTCTCGCGAATGGCGCCCGCAAGCTGGAGTCCGTCCATCTCGGGCATCTGCACATCCGCCAGGGCCAGGTCAAACGGCTGTTTCTGGATAAGCTCCAGAGCCTCGCGTCCGTTACTGGCGATAGTCACGCGGTGACCCCGACTCTCGAGAAGGTGCGCGGTCAAGCGTTGGTTCACGACGTTGTCCTCAGCCAGCAGGATCTGCAAGCCCCTCCGGTTCTCGCGCAGGGAATGGCGGGTCACTACGGAGGGATTTTCCGGCACCTGCACCTTCAAGCTAAGAACGTTGACGATGGCTTCCAGCAGGTCCACCTGGCGGACGGGCTTGGTGAGGTAAGCGGATATCCCCAGTTCGCGGCAGCGGGCCGCGTCCCCCCGCTGGCCTCCCGAGGTTATCATGGTCACCAGCGTGCCTTCCAGCTCCGGATCGCTCTTGATTCGCTCCGCCAAATGGAAGCCGTCCAGGTTGGGCATATGGGCGTCGGTTAGGACAAGATTGATGGGCGCTCCGCTATCGTGCACTTGCTTCAGGGCCCGGAGCGCTTGAAAGCCATCCGCTGCCATGTAAGGCCTCATGCCCCAGGCGGAAAGTGTTTCATCCAGCACCCGACGATTTGTGGCATTGTCATCCACAATCAGAACCGACACACCTTGCAACGTCACCGGCGCGCCTCGCTTCGGTTGGGCTCCTGCCATGGCCCGCCCGAATCGCGCCGTGAAGTGGAAAGTGCTCCCCTTCCCCGGCTCGCTCTCCACCCAGATCCGACCGTGCATCATGGAGACCAGACGTGAGGAAATCGTCAACCCCAGGCCGGTGCCACCGAACCTCCGAGTGGTGGAACTATCTGCCTGCGTAAAAGCCTCGAAGATAACCTGCTGCTTCTCGAGAGGAATACCGATCCCGGTGTCATGGACCGCGAAGTGGAGCAACGAATCCTCGGGGCCGATGGCTTCTCCTTCGACCCGCAACAGGACTTCACCGCGCTCTGTAAATTTGAGGGCGTTGGAGAGAAGATTCACAACGATCTGTCGCAAACGCGTCGGATCGCCAACCACAACACCCGGCACCTCCGAGGCCACGTCACAGATCAGTTCGATGCCCTTCCGGTCGGCCGGGAAAGCGAACATCCGGGTGGTTTCCTCCAGGCTGTCGCGCAGATTGAATTCGATTGAATCGATGTCGAACTTCCCGGCTTCGATTTTGGCGTAATCCAAAATCTCATTAATCACCGTCAACAGGGAATCGGCCGAAGACTTGACCAGGGTGAGAAATTCCCGTTGCTCATCGGACAGGTCGGTGGCGAGTGCGAGTTCTGTCATGCCCAGAATGCCGTTCATGGGCGTGCGGATTTCATGGCTCATGTTCGCCAAGAATTCGCTCTTGGCACGGTTGGCGGACTCCGCCGACTCCTTCGCCTTTTGCAGTTCCTCCTCACCTTGCTTGCGCGCGGTGATGTCAATCATGCTGCCTTCGATCAGTTGCTCACCATCCTGGACTAAGGTGGCGTTTTCAAGTACCCACACCGGGCTGCCGTCATTCCGCCTCAGGCATTGTTCAAGATTCGACAGCGAGCCGCGTTCCTGGAGGCGGGAGACGAACCCCGATCGGTCTGCCGGGCTGAGATAGAGCTCGGAGGCGTTCCGCGCCAACAGCTCTTGCGGGTTGGAAAATCCGAAAATGCGTGCGCAGGCTTCGTTACAATCCAGGATTTGTCCCGCGAGATTGGCGCGGTAAACCCCCGCCATGTTACGTTGGAACAGCAGGCGATAACGTTCTTCGCTTTCCTGTAATGCCTTCTCCGCGCGCCGCCGCTCGGTGATGTCGCGGAATCCCCAGACCCTGCCAATGTTTCTCCCCCAAACGCGCTGGGGCTCGGAATGCCGTTCAAAGATTCTACCGTCCCTGAACTCAACCAGATCGTCACACTGGGTATCGAAATCCGCATCCAAGCTCCGCACTCTCCCGAGAAAGCCCTCCGGATCCTTCAACTGGGGCAAAACGATTTGCAAAAACTTGCGGTCGTCACCCGAGACAAGACCCGACTTGGGGATGCCCCAAAGCTCGGCAAACTTCGCGTTGTAGGTGACGATCCGCCCCGTGGCATCCAAGACCAGAATTCCGTCCGCAGTGGACTCGAGGGCGGCCCGGATGATCTCGGTCTGCTGTTCCACACGCCGCCTTAGCATGCGGACCCAGACCAGGATACCTACGACCGTTAAGCCCGCAAAGGCCAAGAGGAGCAGGGTGCTTTGCAGGTTCCACCAGGGCGCCTGATTCAGCACCACAATATCCTCCGGCGAGCGGAGAAGTACCATGAAACCCACGGGGCTGCGGTTCTCATTAACCCTGACGTTGCAGATCCCGGTTAATTGCACCAGGCTGCCACTTCGCACCTGCTCGAGCGTGTCGTTTCCTGCTGCTCCGTTGATCTCGGCCGCGACAATGGCGTTGCCGGTGGAGATCGTCAGTGACTCTTGGTTGGCGCGCCGGGAGATGCCCAGCAATCGGCCTTGAATCCGTATCAGCTCAGAATCATAACTCCCCAAAAGCACCTGCTCCGCCGTTACCACCGCCGGGGGAGGCGCATCGCCGGTCCCGATCTTGCGGTAGACCGCATCTTCCAGGATGGGGCTGAAACCGCCCACCCCAGGGAATCCCACTACATCAACCCGATCACCTACCTGTAAGGGGGTTGTCTGACTTGTTTCGACTTCCAAGCCTTCCTCGGCATCGCGGATATAAATCGCTTCTCCCAGGCGCTGGAGGGTAACAACTCCCTGAACATGCACGCGCCGGTTGAGCTCACCGGCCGGGCCGAGCCGTAAGACAATGTGAATAGGGCGAACAGGGATCGAAAAGAGGTCCGCCGGGGCAGGCACCTCGATGGTGAGATTCTTCAATGCTGGCACTAAAAGGAGTGCGCCTAGGAACTGATTTCGAGGATTATAAAACCCCCCGGAAACGCCCTCGAGCCGGACCTTGGCCCCCACCAAGTTCTGCGGCATGGGCTTGTAGTCCAGCACGAACGCGGGAACGGTGGCTGTCCCCGAGGCCACGTGCAGCAAAAGCCCACCCGAGACTTCTGCTGCCGACCTTACAATACCCTCGAGCTCCAAATACTGGCTGTCCTCGACCCCGGCAATGAATTCTTCGCCCGAAACCTTTTTGGGGGCTGGTGGAGGTGCTTCACCCAAGGTATGAATCTTGGGATTCAGAATTACGGAAGCAAAATCTCCGGGGCCGCTGATGCCGTCGATCTCCACGTATTGGCCGGAGTGAAAATCAACCGCTGTTTGTCCGGCGTTTACGAAAATGCCGGCCGTGGAATCCTGAACGAAGAGTTCACGCTTAGCTTTGTGTTCATAGGTCACGACACCGCGCAGGTGGACCGGATAACCAAGCTGCGCCTTTTCGGGTGGGAGTTCCCGGACCTCCCGAATGGTCGTCAGAATAGGCAAGCCCTGCGGGAGCCCACCCTTCTCCTGCTGGGCAGCAGAGAGACTGGCGAGAAGAGAGAAAGCCATCAGAAGAGAAGTAAGGTATCGGTTGAGGCGTTGCCCTGTTTGTAGGACAACATGTTCGCATGGAAGTGGCATGATCTCCTTGGCAACTACAACCCGCCCAGGAGGAAGGGCAGGAATAGTTAACCTTCATTTTGGTCAAGATGATAGCGGAGTGGGCGCGCGAAATCAACTCCCCGAAAGTACTCCCCGAAAGTACCATTATTGAATTGCTTGACAGGCTCCCCTCGTCAGGGGTGTGTTCTCAAGTCTTTCAGGGCGTGGGGACTCAATTGTTGCGAAGAGCATTCATCGGGTCGATCTGCGATGCCCTTCGCGCGGGGATGTATCCCGCGATGATGGCAACGGCGCCAAGGAGTAGAATCATTCCCAGAAACGTCACGGGATCGGTGGGCGCGGTCGCAAACAGGAGACTCGAAATCAGCCGCGCCACGGCGAAGGATGCCACGATTCCTGCGATGATTCCGATGAGAGCCAGCCGCAGCGTCTTCCCCATCACGCCGATCTGCACCTGCCCCTGGGTGGCGCCCAGCGTCATGCGGATGCCAATCTCTTGCGTCCGCTGAGTCACCGAATAAGAGATCACACCATAAATGCCGAGCGATGCCAGGGTGAGCCCCAGGGCGGCAAAGATGCCCACCAGCAAGACAAAGAATCGGCGCGGCGATACGACATGATCCACCAGTTCCTGAACGGGCCGGAACTGCGTGGCAGGTTGCCCAGGATTGATTTGGCGCAGCGTGCCCATGACGCTCGCAGCAAGGGTATCCGGAGGCAGCTTCGTGCGCACCACCAGTTGTGCTCCGGCCGGCGGCCACTGCGTCGCTGGCAGGTACATCTGCCAGCCGGCTTTGCCTTCCACCGTGCTTTCGTGAACATCAGCCACCACGCCGATCACCTTGGTATCGCTGCCGTTCACCTTCGAGATGCGCCCGATGGGATCCTCACCCGGCCAGAGGCGGCGAGCGATGGTCTCATTGATGAGCACCACCTTCCCGCTCTTGGGGCCATCGTCCCAACTGATGTCCCGGCCACTCTCAAGGTGCATCCCCATGGCGCGCAAGTAACCCGGCGAGACGATGTACACAAATGTACCCGGAAGTTCCCCTTGGCGATACTCCTTACCCTTCGCCGAGATTCCCCAGGCGCGATTGGTGCTCATGGGAACATAGTCGGACATGCCCGCTGTCTCCACCCCCGGAAGGGCCTCGACGCGACGGATAATGTCCTGCCAGATCGCGCCTCTCTTCGCCGCATCGTTTCCATCGTTATAATCCACACTGATGGCCGCAGCCCGGCTGGGTTGGAAGCCCAGATCAACATCGAGGATGCGAAGAAAGCTGCGCAGCAGCAAGCCAGCCCCCACCAGCAGCACCGAGGCCAGCGCCACCTCTGAGACCACCAATGCCGCGCGCATCCCCTCGTGCTTCCTGCCCTCGCTCGTACCATGGCCGGAGTCTTTCAGGGCCTGCTGCAAATTGCCGCCGGATATTCTCAGCCCCGGGACAAGGCCGAAGAGGACCGCGGCAATGACGGCAATAAGAATCGTCCATCCGAGCGCGGCGCCATCTATCCGCACGCTCGCGAGGAGCGGTAAGGCAATTGATCCCTGATGGGCAAGGTATCCGGTGACGGCAAAAGCGATTCCCAGGCCGACGATCGCGCCCGCGAACGATAGGGTTAGACTTTCGGTAAGTAATTGGCGAACCAGCCTGCCTCTTCCCGCTCCTAGCGCGCTGCGCATGGCGAATTCCTTGCCCCGCGCCGCCGCACGCGCCAGCAGCAGGTTCGCGAGATTCACGCAAACGATCAACAGAATCATGCCCACGGCGCACCACAGCACGATCAGTGACTGCCGCAGCTTGCCGCTGACATAGTCCTTCAACCCCAGCACCCTGGCGGTGTAATCCCCTCCCCACTCCGGATGTTTGGCGTTGAAATCAAGATGAGGGAAAAGCAGATCGGCCTCGGCCTGGGCTTGCGCAAGAGTCGTCCCCGGCTTCAAGCGGCCAACCAGCGCCATGATATTTCCCCACTCGCGCATGTCGTCCAAGATGGCCGGCATGTAGAGATCGTCTTTCGCGCCGGGCGAGAAAACGGACCCGAAGTCGAACGTTTCCGGCAGTACGCCGATCACTGTCACCGGCGAGCCATCCAAATCGATGGTTTGCCCCACCAATGCAGGATTGCCGGCGAACTGCCTCTTCCAGAAAGCATGACTGAGCAGCGCGACCCGCGGGCTGCTGTGGACGCACTCCTCGGGCCGGAACAGCCGCCCCAGCAATGGCTCAACGCCCAAGGTGTGGAAGAAGTTTCCGCCCACCATCAGACCCGTCACTGGCCGCGGCTGGTCCTTCCCAATCAGCTTCATATTGTCGGGGCCAGTAAAGGCGAAGTAGCCCGAGACCTCCTGCAACGAGTGGTTCCGCCGCTGAAATTCCTCCGTGGCATCCGCGGAATAGGTCATGCTGGATTCCCCGCCCTCGGGATGTTTCGTCAAGATGCGGACCAACTGCTCGGGATGCGGGAACGGCAGCGGCCGCAGAAGAATCGTATTCACCACGCTGAAGACGGCGATGTTCGCGCCAATTCCCAGGCCCAGAATCAACACAGCGATCAAAGAAAAGGAGCGGTCCCTCCGCAGCGTGCGCAGCGTAAAGCGGAAATCCTGACGCAAAACGTCAAGCCACGGCAATCCGCGTGATTCGCGCTGCCGCTCCTTCGCCTGCTGCACGCCGCCAAAGCGAACCAGCGCCTGCCGCCGCGCCTCGCCGGGAGGCATTCCCTGCCGCGTGTATTCTTCCACCGCCATCTCGAGATGGGCAGCGATCTCCCCATCCAGCTCCTCGTCCCGCTGCTGCTTCTGGAAAAACGATCCCACTCGATTCATGGCTTCCCGCATCGCGCCCATCACAGTTCTCCTTCCGTCCGCATGGCGAATACCCGGCCCATAACGCTGGAAAGCCGGTCCCAGTGAGCGGCGTCCTTCGCCATCTGCTTGCGGCCACTGCGAGTGATGGAGTAGTACTTCGCGCGGCGATTGTTGTCGGAGGTGCCCCATTCCGCGGAAATCCATCCGCGTTGCTGAAGCCGCACCAGCGAGGCGTAAATAGTGCCCTGGTTCAGCAGAACTTCGTTGCCGCTCACCTTCTCAATTCGCCGGGCAATGCCGTAGCCATGCAGTGAACCCATGGTGGCCAACGTTTCGAGGACCATCAGGTCCAACGTGCCTTGCAGTAGGTCGAGCTTGCTCTGTGCCATCCCTCTCTCCTGTGCGAATGCCACATAAGTATGACGTAAGTTCTGCGAAACGGTCACGGAAGAAAGCTCTGGGACCACAGGCATCCTGCCCATGAGCGCTAAGCTAGCGATTGAACCGCGCAGAAAAGATTCACCACGGAGACACAGAGATCACAGAGAGAAGTACCTCTGTTTGTGGCGATTGGGATCGCGGTTCACTAGATTGTTGACTTGCTGTTCTCTTTTGCATCTTCTCTCCGTGACCTCTGTGCCTCTGCTATGAAAATAGGCACAAGTCCTTTAGAATCAGTACCGGTTTATTGGACCAAAACCGCCCATTTTCATCGTCAGTGGCGAGCTGCAGGCTCATGGCAATCTGTGGTGAATTCCTTCCAGTGTTTTCATTCAAAATGGCTTAGCGTTGTCCCTCCGAGGAAGCCCAAGGATCCTCTAGGCGCTTATGGGCATCCTGACCGCGCTCCCACTCCGACTGCGTACGCGACGGAGTTGCTTTCCGGCTCCCCAAGATGTTGATGAAAAGAAAGTGAGTTATCAAGAGTTAAGACGACAAGTACGGAGTACAAGTGGCAAGCAGAGGCTACAACCGAAGACGACCGGAGTTCATTCAGTTAACTTCATGCCTACGGGCGCGGTCCCTCGCGTCGTGCCAGCGGAATCGAACTGGCGATGGACATAGTTAGAACTGCGATTGCGACACCGCAGATGAGCGGAACTAGCAGGACTTTCGACGGGCTAGAGCTTGCCGCCCACCCGCCGACCGCCGGTCCGAGCGCGCCACCCACGAGAGCAACGGTCATGATGCCGCCGAACACTGTCCCCGTGTTGTCAGGAAAGCGATCTCCCGCGAGACCGAGCGCAGTGGGGAAGATGGCGGACATTCCCATGCCAATGACTGCGAAGCCTGCCACCATGCCGGCAAATGATGCCAATGCAACGACCAGAATCGCACCTGCAACCGTGACCGCGGCGGAAACGAGCAACAAGGTCCGGCCGCTCACCCGCTTGAGCCAGACCACGGCCAGCAGGCGGCCGGCGCCCAGGGCAGCGCTCAAGCCTACCAGCGCCAGATCCGCCCTTTGGGTGGCGAGATGCAACCTATCGCCCGTCAGCTTGCCGGCCCAAACGAACATGCAATTCTCATTACCCGATTCGAAAAACAAGAGCACCCCAAACAGCCAGACGAGTGGATCAGTGAGGACGCGCAGCAGTTTCGGAAGGGGAGTACCCGAATGCGCCGGTTCAGGAAATCGCAAGGCCAGAACGAGGACCAGCACGGTCGCAGCCGCCACGGCCAACACCCGCAGGACGGTGGCGGAGGAATTGCGCGCCGCGAGCGACATCAAGAGGGGCGCGGTTACAGCTCCGAGGCTGAACGAAAAGCCAAGAAGGTTCAGAGCCGCGCTGCGCCGCGTGGCGCTCAAGTCCGACACCAAAGCGTTGGTGGCCGTGTTCAAAGTGCCACCGCCAAATCCGTACGCCAGGGCGGCTGCGGCGAGCGCGCCAAAGCTCGCAAGCGACGGCATCACAGCGAGCGCCGCCACAATCAGCGCCAGCGCCGCGGCCAGAACGGGCTTGGCGCCCACCTTGTCAAGAAGTGGACCGACCAGAACGGTCGCCGCGAGAATCCCGATCAGAGGGAGCGAACCCAGGCTTCCGGCACGCACGCCGCTTACCCCAAGCGTCGGGAGGAGTGAGCCCATCAGCAGCAGAATCACTCCGAAAACGAACATACACGCATTTACGGTGGCGAGAAGGATGTTGCGGTGAATACTGCCAATGGCGGGGGTTTTATCAAGCATGGTGTAAGGGTCTCAGGTGTGGAGCTGATCGAAGCACAGCTTGGCGGCGCCGAGCAATCCCGCCCGTGCGCCCAGCCGGCTGCGGCAGATGCGAACCTGTTTTGCCGCCAGCGGTTGGGCCCACTGTTTCAAAGTCTCGCGCGCCGGCTCCAGCAGCAAATTCCCTGCCCCCGCTACGCCGCCGCCGATGACGATCATCTGCGGGTTCAGGATGTCCACGAGATTGGCGAGGCCCAGGCCCAAAAGATGCCCCGCCCGCACGAGCACTTCCCGCGCTTGTACATCGCCCTGACGCGCGCGTTGTACCACCTCGCGAGCCTCGATGGGGCGATGGAAGACGCGTTGGGCGTCGCGAGCGATGCCGGGCCCGGCGACGTGCGACTCGAGACAGCCCACAGCCTCATAGGCGGGAAGGAAGCGGTCGCGGACGGCCATCCAGCCGAGACATCCGGCCAATTCGCCAAACCCGCGAACGAGGCGCCCACCGCTGATGATGCCTGCTCCGATGCCGGTGCCGATGGCGACAAACACGACGTCGCAGCACCCTTTCGCGGAACCTTGCCAGGCCTCGCCGGTCACGAAAGCGTTGCGGTCACTCTCCACCAGCACAGGCAGACCAAACCGGGAGCGCAGCATTTCGCCCAGCGGCATGCGTTCCCAACCAGGAATATTGGGCGCCCAGACCGACCCATCCGGATAGGCCAAGCCGGGAACGGCGATGCCGATCCCCGCGGCGTCTTTTGCCGGCAATCGACCGAGCGCATCGGCGATGGATTCAACCACGGCGAGGCCGCCGCCGGGCGGGTTCGGACATTTAGTCTGGGCCGTGATTTTACACGATGCGTCGACGCCAGCCACCGCAAGCTTGGTCCCACCCAGGTCAGCCGCCAGCACAAAACGTCTCATAGGTTATCCGGCGAGGCGGTACTTCTTGCGAGTCGCGGCGCTAACTCACTCGCGTTCCAGACTGACTACCCAAATCGCGTCCGGGGCGAGGTCTTTCCTCAGTTCGATCCCGTCGCCGCTCACCTGCATGGGCACCGCCTGTCCGGTCACCAAATCGGTCGCTTCTTTCACGCGCCAAGGCAACCGCAAAGTCACGCGTGCGCCGGCTTCAGAGCTCGCGTGATTGAATACGAAAACGAATTGCCGATTGGCGCTTACGAGGTGCCGCACTTCCAACTCGGGCGAGCCCTCTCCCGTCGCATCCACTTCGGGCGTCACACCGGCAGCCTCGGCGAGCGAAAGCGACAAATCCCGGGTGGACACGTGGTGAGTGCGCTGATAGGCAAGCCCCACGAAGGAGCCGATCAGGATGGCTCTTCCCTTCCCGTACGCATTTTCCACCACCGCCGCGTCGCCTCCGGCAAAATGTGCCAGTACTTGGCCACCGGCGAGCGGCAGCAGATCCTCCTCAAAGGCCGCCCCCGCAATGGAGTCTCCTGCCTTGAGGTTGGGAAGATTCGCCGAGGGCTCGATCAGCAAGTGCGGCTCCGTATCAGGGCGGATGCTCTCTTCGCGTGCCCCGAAGACTTTGTCCAGGCCGAACCCGGGAATCACCGGGCTGGCGAACCCGCGCTCGTTGTTCCAAGCCAGACGCGCCTCAGCCACGACCGTTCCTCCGTTGGCAATATAATCTTTCACCTCGGCGGCGACGCTTTCGGAAAGCATCACGGCGTAAGGAAGGAAAAGAATTTTGTACTGATCGAGGCGCTCACCGTTTTGCGCCGCCGGGTCAACAAAATCGACCGGAATCTGCTTCTCGAAGAAGGCCCGATAGGTACCAAGGAGGGAATCGCGCTCAGCATTGCCGAGATTCGAAAGCGACGGCTGGCTGCCCCCGACCATGTAGGAGAGCCGGTCGTAAAGGATCGCCACCTGGGCCGCGGCGGGCTGCGCCGCCTCGAGACTCGCGGCGTTACTCTGGATGATTCGCGCCGTAGCGCCCGCGGCCCGCGCACGGTCCGTCAAAGTTCCGTCCAGGTTGATCAGGCCGTAGCCGTTCGATTCAAACCCCGAGCTCATCGGATACCAAGCGTAGATGGCGATCTCGCGAGCACCGTGGGCGATCACTTGCCACATCCAATACTCTTCGTCGTGAGCGGTCACCGGGTCCGCGATTCGCATCCCCGTTGCGCCCTGCCCTGCTTGCAATTCGCCAATCCAAAAACCTTTGCCCAGGCTGTGCCCGGCGGAGCGCGCGAAGTCGAGGCCGGCGGCCAACATCCCATAAGCCCAGGGGTGCGTGGATTCGGAGTGCTTGGGGTAAATCGAAGTACCGAAGAAGTCGGCGTTGGCCGACATCTTCCAATCGTCGGGCTCGCCGTAACCGTCGGTCGGCGAGGTGAAGAGTCCCGGAACGGCAGCGTGACTGGTGATCGGGTGGGCGTGATCGGCGCTGCGGATGGCGTCCACGCGGGTCTTCAAATCACCCCCCAGCTTGTCGTCAATGAAGGCGCGCCAATCGAGATAGTCGGTGTACGAAAGGATGGTGGAAAAGCGCGGTGGCTGCACCTCGTCCCAACTGGCGAACTTGCGATACCAGGCCGCGTTCAGCGCGTCCAGCGTCTTGTACTTCGCTTCCAGCCAGCGGCGGAATCGCGCCTGACTGCTCGGGCAGAAACAGAACTCCGGATTGGCAAGATAGGAGAAATCCGCCCAGTTGATCACGTGGGGCTCGCTCCACACGTCCCAACCATAAAGGGCGGGAGAATGGTTGGCGTCGCGGGAGAGGGCCTCGAGAAATTTCACAACTTCTGCCTGCACTCCGGCGTGGTCAATACAATACCCGGGCGCGGATTGCGACGTGACCACCGCGCCGCTGCGGTCAACAAAGCGGCCGTCGGGGTAGCGAATGCCCACCCAGTCCGGCGCGGAGTCCGTGTAAATCTGCACGATCACCCGCAGCCCGCGCTGCTCCGCCAGCTTCAGCAGCAAATTCAAGTTGTCGAAGTTGAAGGTGTCACGCTTCGGCTCGGCCGTGGACCAGTCCACCCAGCACTTCACGGTATTGAAGCCGGTCGCCTTGATCTGGTCCAGGTCCTCCCCCCACTCGGCGGCGCTCCCGGCATTCAGAGGACTCAGCATCGGCGCGCGCGCGTTGCCGCCACCGTACCACACCGCCACCGGAAAGAACGCGCCGGGCGTTGCCCCGTCCTCCGGAGCGGCGAAGCTCGCGCCGAGCAGTGCGACCACCGCCAGCAGGCCCGCCGCCAGGCTCACGCTAAGGCCGCGAGCGCGCCGACGATTAATCTTCATAATCCGACCGAGATTCTCCAAGGTGTCACCCCTTCACTTCTGCCGGGTTTGGATGAAGCGCTCATGGGCGTGGAAAACCTGCTGATTATGGTCCGCGGGCAGGCCCACGTTGGGCGAAACAAAGGTCGGCGGATGGACCCCGCTTTTCACCAGCCGCGCGCCGGTCTCCGCCACCAGCGCCATGGCGATGGAAATCACTGCCACCGTCGATCCCGCGGCGAATTTTTCCCGCACGCCTTCAACACTCACCAGCGCGTCCTCGGGAGGAACGCAATTGTCGATGGCGATGTCGGACGCGTCCGCCAACTTCTTTCCGCTCGAATGGGTGGCTCGGGCCTGACGATGGTTTTGAAGAGAAGACACGGAAACGACGGTCAACCCCCTCTTCTTGGCCTCAATCGCCATCTCCACCGGCGCGGCGTTCAACCCACCATGCGAAAAGATCAAGATGGAGTCGCGCGGCTCGAGTTGGTAACTCTCGAGTACAACCGACACATAGCCTTCGTGACGTTCCAGCCACAGCAACTCCCGAGCGCCGCCCGGCCCGATCACGTTGAACCACATCAGGCGGGGGTCATAGATCGGATAAAACCCTACAAAGCTCCCGTAGCGCGGGAAAATGTCGAGCACCGGAATCACCGAGTGGCCGCTTCCAAACAGATAAACACGCCCTCCGGCTCGGATGGAGCGGGAAAAAGCTTCGGCAGCCTGTTCAATGTTCGTTTCTTGAGTTTGCTGGATGGCGGAAATGATTTTACTCACACAGCTCAAATAATTTTCAGCAGACATTTAACCTCCTGGAATTGCACGGCGCCCGGCACTGCCCTTCCCTTCTCCGATACCCCCTTGCGGCGTGTTCGGTCGGCGCTGAAAGGCAACGCAAGTTACAAAAGCGGAGCCAGTCAACGCGCGCCTTGCAACGAGCCGCTTCGGCAAGGCCGCATTCGTGCGGTAATATATGTACTGCAACTCGACTCAGCAAGTCCAGATGCGCTTTTTCAGACCAACACCAATCGCCTCGCCGAACTTACGATGCTGACTGAGCACGAAGGAGCATAGAAGAATGGAATACCCCAGCCGTAGGAATTTCCTAAAGGATCTCGGACTCGGAATGGCTACCTTGCCGGCGGCCGAGGGCGCACAATCGAGCCAATTGCCCGGTGCGCCGCCATCGGCCAACCTCAATTCGAAAGCCTCCAGCCCTGCGAGCATCATGGCGATCGCGGCCCACCCGGGCGATGCATTCTTTGCCATGGGCGCCGCCGTGGCGCTTCAGGTTCATCTCGGAGGCCAAGCCGTCTTCTTGAGTCTTTCCCTTGGTGAGAGGGGCTCGTCGAAGATTGCGCCGCCAGAATATGGCGCCCTCCAGCGGCAATCATCAGAGCGTGCAGCACAGATGCTCGGCGCGCGTGCCGAGTTTCTCACCTACCCTGATGGCGAGGTTCCCGAAAATGAAGAAGTAAAACTCCGAGTTTGTGATCTGATCCGCGAGCACAAAGCTGACATCATCGTGACGCACTGGCAGGGGAGTTGGCACAAGGACCACAAGGCGTGCTACCAGGTAGTAAACGACGCGGTGTTCTACGCTTCGCTTCCAGCCCTCGCCCGCCAACAATCGCCACATGCCGTCAAGAAGGTCTTCTTCGCGGATAACTGGGAAGATGCGAACGGCTTTGCGGCAGATACTTACCTCGATATCACTCCGGTATTCGACCGCTGGCTGGAGGCTTGTGCCGTGTTTCCCATGTGGCGTGGCGAAAACGGTTTCCGTTATAACGACTACTACCGAAGCCTGGCCATTGGGCGGGGCTGCCTCGGGGGTTCCCAGTACGCAATCGGACTCATGTCGCCTCCGGATCAACTCGTGCGCCACGTTCACGCGCTCTGAATCGGGGACACCCTCCGCTTGCGTGTTGATTTCCGCCGCCGGTGGTTGTATACCATTCAGTCCGATTTGCTCCATCGGCACGCAATTCGCAGGACAAACGGAGCCGATTGAGCCTGCCGTGAGCGGCACCCAATTCTCGGAGAGGCCGTGGGCCGGTCTAATGAAAGGAATTGTTTTATGAACAAAAGGAAAGGCAATCTACTGTCACGCCGCGAATTCGTTTCCACCGCATCCGCATTCATAATTGTTCCGCGTCATGTTCTGGGGGGCCCCGGTTTTGTTCCGCCCAGCGACCGCATTACGCTGGCCGCGATTGGCATGGGGCACCAAGGGTTCGATGTCACGATGGAACTGCTGGCCCGTCCTGACGTTCAGGTCATTGCGGTCTGCGATTGCAACCAGGGCAGTAAGGATTACGTCGAGTACGATGACAATGGCATCCTGAACTCGGCGCGGCGGCTGCTCGGCCCGGGTTATGAGAATTGGGGGGCGGACCTGGCATCGCCCGGCGAGGTTCAGCTCACGCACACATTCCGAACGAGCGTCGGAATTGGCGGCCGCGAGCCGGCCAAGCGGCTGGTGGAAGCTTATTACGGTTCACGAAGTGGTTCCGCCACCGGTTCATACCAGGGCTGCACGGCGTATCGCGATTGGCGCGAACTCCTCGACAAGGAGAAGGACCTGGACGCCGTTTACGTCGCGACACCCGACCACTGGCACGCGGGAATCTCACTTACGGCGATGCGCAAGCACAAGCACGTCCTGTGTCAGAAACCCATGACGCACACTATCGGCGACGCGCGGCGGATGGCCGACACGGCTCGCGAGATGAAAGTGGCCACCTCAGTCACCGTCAACAACCCTTCGACCGAACCCACCCGCGTCATCTCGGAGTGGCTTGCCGATGGCGCCATCGGGCCGGTGCGCGAGGTCCACAATTGGTCGAGCCGCCCCTTCTGGCCCCAGGGCGTGGGCCGGCCCGACAACGCGGACCCGATCCCCGAAGGATTCGATTGGGACATGTGGTTAGGGCCGGCGCCGGAGCGTCCTTTCAGCAAACTGTACCTTCCCTTCGTCTGGCGCGGCTGGCATGACTTCGGCTGCGGGTCGTTCGGAGATATGGGCTGTTATAGCTTTGCCGGCGTGTTCAAGATTCTCAATCTCACTCCGCCTGTATCCGTCGAGGCGAGCGCGAGCGAAAGTTGGGACGAAACCTTCCCGAAGGCCTCGATGGTCCACCTGAATTATCCGGCAAACGGCAACCGCCCGCCGTTGCGAATGTCCTGGTACGACGGCGGCCTGCGGCCTCCACGCCCGGCAGGTCTCAACGAAAGAGATCAGCGGATGTTCAGCGGCGGCGAGGAGCACGAGGGAATTCTGTACGTCGGCGACAAAGGCATCCTGCTTGCCGGATTCAATGGCAACAACCCTCGGGTTTATCCGGAATCCCCCAAATATCAGTACCAGGCGCCACCCAGGGTGCCTGGTGCACCCCGCACCGACGTGGCCATCGATCAATGGGTCGCCGCATGTAAGGGAGGGGCCGAGGCGCCACTCGCCAACTTCGAACTCCAGAGTCCGGTCACAGAAGCCTTTCTGCTCGGTTGCCTTGTGCAGCGCTTCCCCGGCGAGTTTCTGGAGTGGGACACAGCCAACAAGCGCATCACGAATTCGGAGAAACTAAACGCCTATATTGATCCTCCCTATCGGAGCGCGTACAAGATTTAGGCTTACTTGGAAGCCACGTTCCAGCCCTCCACATGCACCACCGGGGCGGCGCCTCCCAGCTCCTCGTGCGCGTAGGTTGCAGTTACTTCTCTTTTTTCGCCCGGCAGGAGAGAGAAGTAGTTGTCTTCCCAGAGAATAGGCAGGATCTCTTCTCCTTCCTGGCCCTTCGTGATGCGCAGATGCACAAAGAAGGCCAGGTGCGAAGTTGGATTCTCCACCGTGACCACTGTAGCGTCGCCGCCATTCTTCTGCTCGGGGTGACTTGACAGCTTCACGTTAACCTTTGGCAGAGTCTGGAGGCCTGTCAGGTCGGCATACGATTTGATGGGTGTGACGTACCACTTCGAAGCGGCCCAGTCAGACTCATCGGGCTTGGTCGATAGCCAGTAGAAATTGCTGCTGACCAGCTTACCCTCGGAATCGGTGAGCGTCAGCCTGACAAAGTAAGTGGCGCTCAGACCCGGGACTTCCGGCACCACGAAAACCTTGCTGCTCGAGTCCGGTGGGGCGTCGAGTGATTGCGTTTTGGAATACTTCTCACTCAGGTCAAGAGCGTAGACCTTGGCGGTGGCCTTCAGTCCCTTGAATTCCTGGTAATAGGAGTTGACCACCACGATCGAACTGTCGTCGTAGGAGTACTGGATGTGCAGCATCTCGCAGGCCTTCTTGGCGCCGAAGTAGCCGCCCGCGGGGCGCAGGTAATAATCGTACAGGTGCCAGATGGTCGAAGGCCAGGCGTTCTGAAGCATCCACTGAACAACACCTGTGGAGGTGTACTTGTTGCGGCCATAAGCCTCAAACATGGCGCGCTCGGCCTCGTAGGTCATCAACTGAGCTTTCCACACGTAATCCTCAAGGGATTTCGCTGGCCCGTAGCGTCCCTCCAAAGCCTTGGTAAAGACCTTGACGTTCTTGAACTGGCCCCCGCCGGCGTGGTAGTCCCAAACCTCGTTCATCGGCCAGAGCTTATCAGCCGGGATGAATTCGCGAAGGCTCTCAATGGGCGGAATGGCCGGACCCGGACTCGTCTCGGTGTTGAACCCATACCCACCACCATTCTGCTTGTCGAGAAGCCAATAGTTGGGCGCGACGTACTCATACGGCCCGGACATCTTCACACCCGTGATGCCCGTGACCTTGGTTGGTTTGTCTGTGGCCGACGATTGGAATGGATTGGGCCAGTTGAGATCGTGCAGGATTTTGATGTACATCTCCTCGACTTCGGGCATCGGAGGATTATCGCTGCCATTCAACCAGTCGAGCAGACAGGCGTGGCTGCGCAGGCGGCGGATCTGCGATTTCAGGGACTCCGCAGCGACGGGGTAGTCCTCTGGCTTCCAATTCTCCCACCTCTCCCAATGAGAGCAGCAGCACCACCCCGCCAGCACCAAGATGCCCTCGCGATCGCACACTTCATAAAAGTGGTCGTCCTCCAGTTTTCCCTCCAATCGAATGGTGTTGAGGTGCATATCTTTCACATAACGGATCTCGGCCTCCTGGCGTTCCGGAGAAACCCGCATCATCATGTCGGGAGCCCAACCGGCGCCACGAACCAGAATGTTCTTCCCATTGATTTGAAACCGCCGGTATTTGCCCTCGGACAAATCCGAAGTGACTTCGCGAATGCCAAAGGTTAGGCACTGCTCGTCAGAGGCTTTCCCGTCGATTTCAAATCGCATCTTGAGGGTGTACAAGTTTTGCGCCCCCAGGCCTGCCGGCCACCAAACACGAGGGTTTGAAACGTTGAGCTGAGAGAATTTCTCGGGGGTGAAAACGACTGACTTTCTTTGATGAGGACGAACCTCCGCGGCGTCGGAAAACTTAATGTCCCCAATCTCGCCTATTAAGACGCCCTTCACAGTTTCGTCGGTAGGATTGTTTAGGTCCGCATTCACGGTGAGGTGTGCGACTTCAAGTGAGGGCAAGTCAAAGTGCGTGACGACCTGGGGGTAGCGCACGGCGACGGGGCCGCTGGCGGTCAGATAAACATTATGCCAGAGACCCATGTCGCGGTCCGGCGGTGCTGGATTCCAGTCCACCCAGCTAATCGCCAGGTCGTTCGATTCGGGAGCGAACACCTCAACGGCAAGGGCGTTTGATTCGCCCGGCTTCACGGCTTCGGTCACGTTGAACTCATACTGACGATATGCGCCGGCCACGACCGAGGAGTTAGCAATCTCGTGCCCATTCAGCCAGATGTTCGCCCGATAGTTGATTCCCTCAAAATTCAGCCAGACCTGCTTCCCCGCATAGTCGGCGGGAACCTTAAATTCCGTCCGATACCACCAGGGAATCCGAAATGGGCTGTCTGCTGCCGAAGGGAGCATGGAAAAATTCCCGCCAATCGGATAAGAGACTCCGGGAATCTGGCGAAAGTTCATTCCGAAAAAGGGATCCTTGTAAACTTTGTTTTCGACCAGAACGGCCATGACGGTGGCCGGAACCGATGTCTTGTACCAACTGGAAGGCTGAAAACCTGGCATCGATAAATCCGTACCTTTTTCAACCACCTGCGCCGTGGACTGTACCTGCCATCCCTCTTGCAACATTAACCTGGAGCCTTCCGGCTCGGCTGCCCCAACCCTTCCTGGGGTCGCCGCCAATCCCAAGAATGTAAGTATCAGAACCATGTTCAAGGGCCGTTTCATAGCTGCGCCTCCGGTACTTCTATTTTGGAAAGATGTGAATCGCATTGTCGCTCAACATCAATCGGGCCTTCCTTGACAGTTTTCGCCGACCGCTAACATACTCCTGACCGCCACATCATGCAATTGTCCGTGTTGACACAACTCCGGTCTCTCTGTCTCAAACATGGACCCTCACTTATAGATTGGAAGGTACTTCGTGCGATGGTGCCCGCCGCTTCAATGACACGTCTCTTCTCATTGAAATTTGTACAGTGGGGGATTTACAATGTCATGACCCGGAGAAAAACGTCTCAATTGGAGGTTGACATGAACAAACTTGGATTGATTCTGGCGATGCTTCTGCTGATTCCTGTCTCAGCCCTTGCACAACACGAGGAGGCCAAAGGACAGGCCAAGGGAGGAGAACATGCCGGAGGGTATATCCCGAAGAAAGGCCCGGCTCCCGTCCGCAACCCTAAACCCGCACCCGCGACGCAGGAAAAGCGTAATTATAGCGATGCCGACGGGCACCCCAACGCTCCCCACGTCCACCCCAACGGCCAGTGGGTTGGGCACGACACCGGTCGAGGGGACGCGAACTATCATCTCGATCACCTCTGGGAGCACGGACACTTTACGGGTGGCATTGGGCGAGGCCACATATGGCATTTGGCAGGAGGCGGCCCCAGCCGCTTCTGGTTCGGGGGTTTCTACTTCAGCGTCGCCCCGTATGATGTCGGATTTTGCGACGGTTGGCTATGGGACAGCGACCAGATCGTGATTTATGACGATCCGGACCACATCGGTTGGTACCTCGCCTTTAACGTGAGGCTGGGCACCTACGTCCACGTCATGTTCCTCGGGCAGTGATGGCGTTTCCCCGTGAATAACGGATTCCCGTGTCGTCCCCATTCAGGTCGAAACCGGAATGGGGACGACACCTTACCCTCCATTTTGGCCCATCTGTCGAACCGCTAAGAGCTTTACCCGTATTCAGCCGCAGCCTGGAGCAGCGCACGGATGTAACCGTAGCAGTACGCAAATGACTGCAATCCTCCAGGGTCGTTTGGCGCCAATGGCACGTGGTCAGGCATCACCAGATAGGGATAACCAACTTCCATGTAAACCCTGATGGCTTTAACGAAGTCTATATCCCCCTCGTCAGGGTAAACCTCCTCGAAATCATCGCGGTGGCCGCGGATATTCCGGAAATGCACGTTGAAGATCTTCTGCCGCGAGCCGAAATACCGGATGACGTCGTAAATCTCTTTACCCGGGTCGTTCAGCATTTCCGCAACCGTTCCCTGGCAAAAGTTTAACCCATGATAGGGGCTCTCCTTGATCGTGATGAATCGCTTCAACCCGTCCACCGTGCCCAGCACGCGCACCACTCCCTGGTAACCATCCGGCGGCACGCCCGGATCGTGAGGGTGACACGCCATCCGAACCTTGTACTCATTGGCAACGGGAATCACTCGCTCCAGGAAATAAGTGATCCGCTCCCAGAACATGTCGGCGTTCACGCGCCCGGCGCGGGTGAGCGGTGGATGGGGCGGCGCTTCCTTCAGCCTCCACGTGCTGTACATCGCGTCGCCCCGTCCCGGAGTGCGTTCCGTTCGCAGCACGCCCAGCAGGGTCAGGTTGTACTTTATGGAAGGAATACCGGCAGCGGCGCAATTGCGGATGAGGGTTTGCAGCGCTTCGATGTCGCGATCGCGCTCAGGACTATTCGCCAGCATGATCGCGGGATGGGGTGTTTGATCGATGTGAGTGGACGCCAGAAAGGGTGGCGCGATACAGTCAATAGAAATGCCAATTCTTGCTGCCAGGTCGCGCATGCGCTCGAGCTCTTCCACGGTGGCGTAGAGCCGGCCCTCGCCAACTTCCGGATACCCACAGATGTTGCGCACACCGTACCGCGCGAGATACTGGAGGTGTGTTACATTGGTGGGCGCGCTCTGGCATCCAAGCTTCATGAGGACGCGGTGGGCCGAAGCTCGGGCGGCGCGCGTGCCACCGCCCCCGAGCACCCCCGCGGCGGCGCCCGTCGAGGCCATGAATCTTCTGCGGTTCATAAGAAACGCTCCTTGCGGAATATTGCGCAATGTCCAGGGGGGATATCCCCCCTTCATCGACGGCATTCGGGCCCACTATACCATGACCCTCCGGGAGGGAATTCATGCCAACTCCGCTGGGGAACCGGGCCTAAGTTCATGAGCGAGCGTTCCGATCGATACGACCTCATTGCCAGCGTCTTCCGCACCCGGTCTGGGGCGGAACCTGAGTTCCTCGTCCGCGCGCCGGGGCGTGTGGACTTCATGGGAAGTCACACCGACTACAATTACGGATGGACACTGTACGGCGCGCGGGGGAATTCAGAGAACCACACCCGCGAGGTCATGACGATGATCTGGCTCGCCGATGGGGCTCGGGCAACTGTCCCCGATAATCAGGACCGAGCGCGGGATCTCCAGCGATGGCTTCCCGCCCTCAAACCGGGCGATTTTGCAGCGAGTAACCTAAACCCCCTCGCCTGGGGCAGGGATTCGCGGACCTTTTGACGCGACGAGCGGGGGAGCCTTCCAGGAAGTCGATAAATCGACAAATAACACCAAACATCAACTCAGAATCTGACCTATGGCATGGACACGCTTGAGAACGTGGGGCTAGTGCTTAGTTGCACTGATAAGCGATATATGATATAAAGGGCGCATGCCAAGAACTGCGCCCGCAGTTAGTTGTGGTCCGGAGGATCGGCAAGAGCTGGAACGGTTGGCCGCGAGCCG